>SLLP01000267.1 GCA_007133995.1 Balneolales bacterium | reverse complement strand
TGAACGATCACCGCGATCAGGCCTATGTAGAAAAACTGCATACCGACCTGCTCGGGGGTCATGTCGAGCATCGACTCGGCAAACAGCGGAAATGCGCTGTAGAGACTGGCCTGGCCGAACGAAAGCAGGAAAAGTGCGCCAAGCAGGAAGGTCAGAGTACCACCTCCGGCCTTTTGTTGCTTTGACAGGTTTTTCCAGAATGCGGGCATAAAGACGCTTGGTCTGAGGGTTGGTGTATCCCCCGGATCATCCATTTCATGCATGCCGGTTTTTTTCTCCGTACCGGTATCTACCGGATGAGCATGACTATCACGCTGATGGTTATTTTTCTGTTGAGCGGATTTTAACGAGTCAGCACGATTAACCGTCTCCGGAAGAAAGAAGAACACCATCAGAAAGGAGCACAGGGAGAGGAAGGCGGCAAAGAACCCGGGAAGACCAAAGCGGTTCGCTTCCATCCATCCGGCCAGCTGTTGAAATCCGGCCGCATCCACCCAGCTTTGGAAACCGGGGTGAATAAGTCCGGAGGCCAGGGCAGGACCGAGCACGAAGCCGATACCGAATGCCGCTCCGATCAGCCCCATGCCTTTGGCGCGGTCTTCATCGGTGGTCACATCGGCGATATAGGCCTGTGCGGTGGCGATGTTCCCGCCCATGACACCGGCCACCAGTCGCGACAGGAAAAGCACGAAAAGGGAACCGGCCAGCCCGAAAATAATGTAGGCGACCACCGCGCCTGCCGTGCTCAGCAGCATGATGGGACGGCGTCCGATGCGGTCCGACAGACTGCCCCAGATCGGGGAAAATACAAGCTGGGCAACAGAGTAAATACTGTAAAGCAGGCCGATCACCACCGGAGAGGCAGCGAACTCACGCGCATAAAACGGGAGCAGCGGCAGCACCAGGCCGAAGCCGATCAGGTCGATCAGAACAACCAGGAATACGGTGGCGAGAGAGCCCTTTTTCAACGGGTTGGCCGACTTTGTTTCAAGTTGGATAGCACCCGGTCGGCGGCATCCACGGTTTTCCGGATGATCTGGTCATCGTGGGCATGCGAAACAAACCAGGCTTCGTAGGCCGAAGGCGGCAGATAAACGCCTTCTTCCAGCATGCCGTGGAAGAACCGGGCGAAGAATTCGGTATCCGTCCGATTTACATCGGAGAAACTGCGGACGGGGCCCTCGCAGAAGAAAAACCCGAGCATGGAACCAACGCGGTTACGGGCGACGGTGATGCCATGCCGGTCAAATGTTTCTTGCAGATTCGCTTCCAGTGCGGCCGACCGTTTCTCCAGGTCACCATAGATTTCAGGATGTTTATCAAGTTCGGTCAGCAGGGCCAATCCGGCGCTCATGGCTACCGGGTTGCCGGATAACGTGCCGGCCTGGTATACGGGTCCGTCCGGGGCCACTACGCCCATCAGTTCGGTGCTGCCACCGAATGCGCCGACCGGCATGCCGGCACCGATCACCTTCCCGTAGGCCATGAGGTCCGGTTGCACACCGTACCGCTCCACGGCGCCACCGCGCGCGATCCGGAATCCGCACATCACTTCGTCAAAAATCAACAGCGCGCCATGTTCGTCGCACAGTCTGCGGAGGCCTTCAAGAAAACCATCCAGAGGAGGCACACAGCCCATGTTACCGGCCACCGGCTCAAGGATGATTGCCGCCACTTCACCCTGATTCTGGTCAAGCAGCTGCCGGACGCTTTCCAGGCTGTTGAAGTCGGCGGTCAGGGTGTCTTTTGCGGTTCCTGCGGTCACGCCCGGACTGCTTGGGTGGCCGAGCGTAAGCGCGCCGCTGCCCGCCTTGATCAGAAAAGAGTCGCCGTGGCCATGGTAGCACCCTTCAAATTTGATGATCTTGTCGCGGCCGGTGTAACCCCGTGCTACCCGTATGGCACTCATGCACGCTTCGGTGCCGGAGTTGGTCATCCTGATTTTGTCGAGTCCGGGAACCATGCCACAAACACGTTCCGCCATATTGATTTCCAGCTCCGTAGGCGTACCAAAGGAAGTTGATCCCGCTACGGCCTTCTGCACGGCATCAACCACGGCCGGATAGCAGTGCCCCAGGATCATCGGTCCCCAGGAGCCGATGTAGTCGATCAGTTCGTTATCGTCCTCGTCATATATGAATGCACCCCGGGCGCGTTTCATGAACAGCGGCGTACCGCCCACGGCCTTGAACGCCCGTGCCGGGGAATTGACTCCCCCCGGAATATGCCTCTTGGCTCGTTCAAAAAGTCTCCGGCTGTTGGAATACTTCATAGTTTTGGCGTTTTTTTAATCACAGATTTTGATTCAGGCTATTTTAAAAAAAATAGTGTAACATTGCGTACGTTTAAAAGACAGTTGCACGGATGAATCACTGCAATCCTGCAGAGTCCGGAGCATCAAGGATACGAAAAATCCGGCAGAGTTTGGAATCGATCACCCATGCAATCTAAACTGATATCCCGAACCATCATGAATCTGAAACTGCATTATCGAATATCTCTGGTCTTGATTTGCTTGCTGATGCCACTTGCTTCCGTTTCTTGTGGAAGCGATGAGCACGAAGCCGGCATGGATAAAGATGTGTTCGAGGTCAAAGGGCGCTATCTGAGCACGGATATGCGGGGCGAGTCCATATCCGTAGTGCATGAAACGGTTCCGGACGTGATGATGGCAATGAGAATGAGCCTGAGAATCGATGATGCGTCAGTTGCCGAAACACTCGAGACCGGAGACATCATACAGTTCGACATGGTACGCACAGAAGATGGCTGGTTTGCGCGTAATATCGAGCTGCTGCCACCGGACACCGAACTGGATCTTCCCGATCATCTTCGGGAGGTCGGTTTGCCGCAATAGCCGTTAATCCATTGAACAAGCAATCAGTTGAAGTTCCGGATAATGTCAGACGGAAGATCCCTTTCGCTCATCTGACCAGTAGCATTTGCCGGCTTTCCCTGAAAGATGGTGTTTGCAGCCTGTACAGATATATTCCGCTGGAAAGATCGGTTGCGTCAAATCTTATTTCGTAACGGCCCGCTTCCTTTACTTCATTGACCAGCGTTGCCACGTTCTCACCCAGCGCATTGTAGACATCCACCCGGACATGGCTCCGTTCCGGTACCGAAAACGGAATGAGGGTCGCGGGATTAAACGGGTTGGGGTAATTTTGCTGCAACTCAAATAACGATGGCGTATCAGCAAAGCCGGCATCGGTCGGGAGTACTGTCGTAAAGGAGAGCGATTTGGACCAATCACTGTAGCCGCTCTCATTTCCAGCCCTTATCCTCCAATAGTAGGTAACTCCCTTTTCCAGCTCTTCTGCCACCCGGTATTCCGTTTCATGGATATCTTCTACATCAAGTACGAAATGTTGAAAATCCGAATCATCAGACAACTGAAGTTGATATGATACCGCCCTCTTTGACGATCCCCAAACCAGCCTGGGCGTTGTCTCAACATCTTCTTTTTCGTCGGCCGGTTCCCAAACAGGCGTATCGGGAATCCTCAGTTCCGTTTCGATAGACCATGTCTCCGACCATTGCGATTGCCGATCCTCAACGGTCGCCCTGACTCTCCAGAAATAGGTGGTTTCATCCTTGAGGTCAACCTCGGTAAGTATAGTGTCGACTTGTCCCGTTTTGCTGATATAGGCCCGGAAATCCGAATATTCGGATATCTTCAGGTCGTAGTGGTCGGCTCCATCGAACGGTTTCCACGAAAATGTAACGGGCAGGGAGACTTCACTGCTCTCATCTTCGGGTGTTAATAATACAACCGGCTCCGCAATGGGAGGCTTTTGAGTAGTGAACGTACGCACAAGGCTCCAGTCGCTGTACCCGTAATCCCCTTCTGCACGTACGCGCCAGTAATACCGGGTACCGGGATCAAGGGTCTCTGCGATCATGGAGATGGTCCAGTCAACTTCCTTCAAAAGTGATGCACCTGTGCTGTTATTTTCAGGATGGCTGCCAATAACTTTCTTTACATCTCCCCGGTCAATAATCGATTCAAACTCTTCATCCAAACCGATCTGCAATTCGTAGTCTTCTGCCTCCTCAACCGGTTTCCAGTGAAAAGATACGGGCAATTGAAGATCCTGAGAATTGTTGAGCGGTTGCACCAGGGACGGTTGTTCGAGGGGGTAGGTTAATGCATCACCGGTGATCGTCCATTCGTGTTCATCAATAAGTGTCTGTCGGGCCTCTTTGGCGGCATAATATTCCTGACCACCGGCACCAAGTTGTACCTCTTTCTGCACTTCCTGGCTTGCCCAGCCGATCAGGGTTTTATCGTAGTTTTTCATAGAGAGACCTGTGTTCAACAGCATATGTCGCATGGAGTTGACGTTACCGATGTCCCAATCACCAAGATTCTGGTCAAATGATATTGCCTGGTTAAACATGCCTTCCATATTGTTAACGTTGCTCACATCCCAGCTGCTCAGATCCTGGTTGAAAGAGGCGGCTTCCATGAACATTTCCCTCATGTTAATCACCTGTCCCACTTCCCATCCACTGATATCCTGATTGAAGGAGCTGGCTCTCCGGAACATCGAATGCAGATGTTCGGCCTTGCTGATGTCCCAGTCTCCGATGTCCTGATTGAAAGAAGTTGCAAAGAAAAACATGTGCTCCAGGTGTTCGACATTGCTCAGGTCCCAGTCTCCGATGTCCTGATTGAAAGAGCTGGCATTACTGAACATATTGCCCATATTAGTCACGTTGCCGGTGTCCCAGCCCCCGATATCCTGATTAAAAGAGGAAGCTCTCGAAAACATAAGGTACATATCGGTGACATTTTCTGTATTCCACTGACTGATATCACCATTGAATTCGGTAGCACGTTTGAACATCCTGCTCATATTGGTCACCTTGCCGGTTTCCCAATCCCCGATATCCTGGTTGAAAGAGTCGGCACCCAAGAACATATGGCGCATGTTGGTCACGTTGCCGGTGTCCCAGCCCCCGATGTCCTGGTTGAACGAAGCAGCATCTGTGAACATGCGTTCCATGGTGGTCACATTAGAGGTATTCCAGTCCCCGATATCCTGGTTGAACGATTCGGCCCCGGAAAACATGAATCTCATATCGGTCACCTCCCGGGTATCCCAGCCGCCGATATCCTGATTAAACGCGGTCGCGCCGGTAAACATCCCAACCATCTGAGTCACATTACCGGTGTCCCAGCCGCCGATGTCCTGATTAAAGGAAGTAACTTCCCTGAACATACCACTCATATCGGTCACATTCCCGGTATCCCAGTTTGCAATATCCTGGTGGATGCTTCCGCTCCGGTCGAACATATAGCTCATGTCAGTTACCCCGCTCAGGTCAGGGGTGTCCTCCGCTACGATAGCCGCATTGGAGGTAAACCGGAAGGCGCCGTTCATCGACTCCCACTCGATATCTCCCCACTGTTTTACGGCGATAAGTTTCTTTGCGTCTCCGGGATTGTGAACGTTATATAAGCCAAAATTAATGTGCTTGAGATTGCCGCTAATGCTGACTTTATAGATCCCCACTTCCGGAAATGTCACCGTATGTTCTCCTGATCCCTGCTCGCTGCCACTGTTATCCGGATTATCCACTTCTTCCCACTCAATCAGATAATCGGTTCCCATGGCGGGAATGGTTATCTGATTATCATCAGACATACCCTCAAGGATGCCTGTATTCCAGATCGTGACAAAAGGTCGGTCACCGGGCTCTGGATCACCCTGTACCGTGTTCCCATGAACTGTGGAAATTGACAATGCGGAAATACAGGCAAAAAGTATAAGCTGCTTCATGACAGATCCCCCTAATGTTTCGCTTTAGCCGAATTTCAGTTGATTTTTAATGATAAACTTATGTTGAGCCGTTCCCTCACGTAATATTCTCAGATGCAAAAAGAAGGCCTTGCTTGTAAATAATGATTGTGCTGTGAAGGACTATTCACAACACCGAGATGATATACAGTGAATTACAATGGAGAGAATAAAGCTTTTGGCAAAGAAAATCTATTCTTTTCGAGTGGATTTCGATAAGATTTTGAAGCTTTTTGGTTTTTATATACTGGAAACCGGTGCTAGGAAGATAGGGATTATTTCCCTATCTGTCCTCTCACACCACCCTGCGTACCGTTCGGTACAGGGCGGTTCTTTAAGTTTTGATTCTAACCATAAGATAGTAATCTGTCAGCGATACATAGCCTGCTTTTCTAAGTCTTTCCGCAGTGATGGTGGAGCTGAGGATGTAGCTGTTGGCTGTGTGCCATTAGCTTTTCCTTGTGTTTGCCCACTGCCAAGCTTTGGTTTTGTCTGCTCCCGGCTTGACCAGGTTTTCCAGTTTGGTTCTTATCCGTTTCCATTGTTTCCAGATGACCATCCTGATTCTTTTCCTGTACCACCTCTCTATCCTTAACAGCTGTTTCTGCATATCTGCCGGTTTGAAGTAGTTCACTTTCAGGAACATCTTGTCCTCGATGAAGCGAATAATTGAGGACCTCACACGCTCTGCACTTCGTTTGCTTCTGCCCTGTATGACTATGTCATCTGCGTAGCGTACAAACTTATGACCTCGACGTTCCATTTCCTTATCCAGTTCATTGAGCATTATGTTGCTCCATAAGGGACTAAGCGGGCCTCCTTGAGGTACGCCCATTTCGCTGGACTGGATGCTTCGACTAACCTGTACCCCGGCATTCTGATATTTGTGTATCAGCGATACTACCCGTCCGTCGGTGATTGTGCGGGAGAGTACTTCTGCCAGTTTGACATGGTTCACGTTATCGAAGAACTTCTCCAAGTCCAGATCGACTGCATGAACATAACCCTCTGTGATGTAGTCCCTGCACTTGGTTAGTGCCTGATGGGAGTTGCGCTTTGGTCTGAACCCGTAGCTATGATCGCTGAACTGAGGTTCATAGAGTGGGATGAGGATTTGGGCTATGGCTTGTTGAACAACCCTGTCCACTACCGTGGGGATGCCCAGTTGTCGTTTTTGCCCATTATCCTTGGGTACCTCTACCCTGCAAACAGGATTGGGATGGAATTTTACCGCCAGCTTCCTTCAGATTCCACCTCATGGTGGACACCCTTGCTATTGGCTAATGGTTGGCGATTACAAACCTCCATAGTGGACTTTCACCACCAAGTTGGTTGTCATGCACGGCGCACAAAAAAACGGGCTCCCCAATTTGGAAAGCCCGTTTTTTTTTAAAATGCGTCAAGCGACTTAGTAGCGATTGCGGTATCCGCCGCCGCCACTGCCGCCATTGCGACGTTGTCCGCCGCCAAATCCACTGTCGTTGCCTTTCGGGCGTGCCTTGTTGACCACAAGGGAACGATCCATGAATTCCGATTCATTGAGGTCTTCGATAGCATTACCGGCCTCGCCGTCATCATTCATTTCAACAAAACCGAAGCCACGGGAGCGGCCGGTTTCACGATCGGTGATAATTTTGGCGGTTGCCACATCACCATATTCTGAGAAAAGTTCCTGGAGTTGATCTTCGCTGGTTTTGAAGCTCAGATTGCCAACATAAATCGTCGTCATATTCATCTAATTTTATTTAAGGGTTATGTAACTTGGCAATCTAAACGGAACGAATCTGAAGAACTATCTCAAGAGAAATCATCATAATCTATTCAACGGGTCAAGAGCCAATTGAACTATATTACGGATTATTCTGTTGATTTCAAAATTTTCAATTTTTCTTGCGTAACCTTCAGCTCTCATTTAGTAATGCAACCGCCTTTTCGGCCCAGTAAGTTGCAATCACATCGGCTCCCGCGCGCTTACATGCCAGCAGACTCTCCATCATGGCGGCTTCTTCATCCAACCAACCCATCTGTGCTGCCGCCTTGATCATCGCGTATTCTCCGCTTACATTATACACTGCCACCGGGACATGTACGGCCTCCCTGACCGCGCGGACCACATCCAGATAGGGCAGTCCCGGCTTTACCATCACGATATCTGCACCTTCGGCCTCATCCATTTGCGCCTCCCGCACAGCCTCTCTCACATTGGCGGGATCCATCTGATACGTCTTCTTGTCACCGAAACCGGGCGCCGAATCGAGGGCGTCGCGAAATGGTCCATAAAATCCGGAGGCGTACTTCGCGCTGTAGGCCAGGATGCCGGTTCCGGGATGCCCGTCAGCTTCCAGCGCCCGCCGGATCTCACCGATCCGCCCGTCCATCATATCCGACGGGGCGACATAATCGGCCCCGGCCCGGGCATGGTTCACCGCCATTCGTGCAAGCACATCCACCGACTCATCATTGACGATTTCGCCATCCTGCACAATGCCGTCGTGACCGTAACTTGAATAGGGATCCAGCGCCACATCGGTCATCACCGTGAGTCCGGGAACCGTATCCTTGATGCGCTTGACAGCCATTTGCATCAGACCATCGGGATTCAGCGCCTCCGTACCCTCATTGTCTTTTTTCTCCTCCGGAACCATCACAAACAGGAGCACTGCAGGTATCCCCATTTGGTGCCATGATGCCGCCTTGCGAACAGCCAGATCGAGCGAGAGACGATGATAGTCGGGCATGGATGGTATCGGATCCTGCACCCCCTTTCCTTCCGCAATAAACAGCGGGGCTATAAAATCTGACGGATGAAGCCGGTGTTCGGCGAGCATCGCCCTGCGGCTTGGGCTGCATCGGTTGCGGCGTCCGCGGACCAGCGGATAACCGGATGGCAGTTGTGAATCGGTTCTTGTCATTGCCTGAAGTAATTAATTACATCGATTTTTCTTGAGAAGAGGCACACCCATATCCTTCAAGATTGATTATATCCAGTCACGCGGATTTTTCAGCACATCAAGGAGGGTCGCTTCTCTCGTATCGGGCTCGGGTTGGGTGTCATAGTTCCAACGCACACGCGGTGGCAGGCTCATAAGGATGGATTCGATCCGCCCGCCGGTTTTCAATCCGAAAAGCGTACCCCGGTCGTGGATCAGGTTGAACTCAACATAGCGTCCCCGGCGCAGCTCCTGGAAATAGCGCTCCTCATCACCCCACGACTCACCCATTCGCCTCTCAACGATGGGCAGATAGGATGAGAGAAACGCGTCGCCGCACGAAGTGGTCAACTCGTGCCAGAATTCCAGATTCTGCTCCTCGTCGGAGCGCAGGTAGTCGAAAAAGATGCCGCCGATGCCGCGCGCCTCGCCGCGATGCTTGTTAAAAAAATAGCGGTCGCAATCTTCTTTGAATTTATGATAGAGTTTAGGGTGAAACCGGTCGCACGTGGCCTTGTAGACCTGGTGGAAGTGACGGGCATCCTCCTCGAAAAGATAGTAGGGGGTGAGGTCTGCTCCCCCTCCAAACCAGGTATCCACCGGATCCCCGCCTTCCTTTTCATAAAGCTCAAAAAAACGGAAATTGGCATGAACTGTGGGGATCATCGGGCTTTCGGGGTGCAAAACGAGCGATATCCCGCAGGCATGGAACCAGCCCTGGGTCACTCCAAACCGCTTGCGGATAAGATCCGGCAATTCGCCATGCACTATGGAGGCATTGACACCGCCCTTCTCAAAAATCTTACCCTTCTCAATGATCCGTGACCTGCCCCCTCCACCGCCATCACGCTCCCAGATATCCTCCCGGAATTCGGCTTTACTGTCGGCTGACTCCAGCGCTTTGCAAATCCGGTCCTGCGTGTCATGAATCCAATCAGTAAACGACTCATTAATTGACATAGCTGGGATCTGATGTTCGGTTGATGTGATTGAGTGGTTGATGCGGGTGCCCCGGAAAGAGCCAATTGCTTCACCGGTCGCCGGTATCTTTATGAAATAGAGTTACGAAACAGAGTATGATTTCACGGCATCCACGAAAGCCCTGGCATGGTCGACCGGAACATTCGGCAGTATACCATGACCCAGGTTCACAATATAGCGATCTTTTCCAAAGCGGTCGATCATGCGTTTGACCTGTTCCCGGATAACGGATACCGGAGAGAGCAGCCGGCTCGGATCATAGTTTCCCTGCAGGGTGATATCCCAACCGGCAGCCTGACGCGCGAATTCGGGTCCGACCGTCCAGTCGATGGAAAGTGCGGCCGCCCGGGTTTGCCAGGAGAGCAGCTCAAGCGCATACCACGCCCCCTTGGCAAAAAGCACGACCG
>SLLP01000167.1 GCA_007133995.1 Balneolales bacterium | reverse complement strand
TTAGTCTGTAAACTATTTCGAGTGAAGATACTGAAAAATGGAAATAAATCCATCCTGTATTACATTATTTTCTGACAGGCCATATAAGCTTCAAATCCTTTACCCATCCAGCACATGCCCCGAAAAGTATAATTTCAATTTTTTTTGAAATTATTTGAATTTTTGCAGGCACATTTCATACATTCGTAGTCGCTTGATGCAATAACACGCATAAATTCAGACTTAAACAGCCATATTTTTTATAGAACATAACAATTACATGTCCCTGTATTGTACGCGAGCCGGTTGGTAGCCTGCTCGCGTTTTTTTTGGAGGGGGGGGTGTTTTCCTTTCATCGCGTGATGCCGGCGATATAATTCAAATCAGTGAACAGGACTTTCCGGGTCACTTAAACATCACAGGCCCTTAAAACCATATTTTTTTCTATTTTAAATCATACGTGTCTTTCGAAAATATCCACTTCATTACTTCCGATACCATTTTCATTTACAGATTTACCCTGAAACCGACCTGGCCCTGATCCATCCGGATTAATCAATCGGATCTGAGAACCATGCCTATGTTATTCGGAACAAACCTGCAATTTGCCAACTCTTACAATAACCGCACCTATCAAAAGATCAGCAAAAAGAAAATTTTGGGATTTGGAATCGGTCAGCCCGCCCACTCACAGGAGACCCAGGCCACCCGGTTTGATGGAGGCAACCCCATTTTAGCCAAATGGCTGAAAACGGGTACGGAACAACTCGTTCCTCTGATTGCTGCTGTTAAATATCTGATTGATCCGGATGTGATTTTTCTAGTTGGACGTCTGCCAGAAAATATTTATGGATGTATGCAGAAACGCATTCTGGACGGACTTCCACCACACCGTATTCCGCGAAAATCAAGCCGCCCCGAACTGGAGATCGCTTCTTCAGGAATTGATGCTGCAGCCCTCGGTGTAGCAACCCTCCCGCTTTACACCATCCTGGCCCCGGTGCCCGAATTGCTGATGAAGCATGACCCTCGACACCCCGATCACTTTGGACCTGACAAATCATACGTTTTTTTATGAACCGGAATATTACTGCTTTCAAAGCCTATGACATCAGAGGAATTTATCCCGATCAGATTGACATCGGATTCATGGAGTCACTGGCACGGGCCTATGCCACGCATTTCCAACCTGAACGGGTAGTGATAGGTTTCGATTCCCGTCTCTCCAGTCCCAAGCTGGCATCGGCACTCGCAACCGGGTTGCGCAATTCGGGTGTGGATGTACTGGATCTCGGCCTCTGTGGCACGGAAATGGTCTATTATTCCACCGGGAAATACCGCACAGACGGAGGAATCATGATCACCGCAAGCCACAATCCGAAAGAATATAACGGATGCAAAATGGTGGCGCGCGATGTGATACCCGTAGGAATGGGGAACGGGCTTGCCGAAATCAAAAAAATGGTGCAGGAAAATGGCCCGTTTTCGCATGCCAGACCCAATCGGCCCGATTACCATGGCAATTATACCCGTCTTGATGTAACTAAGGAATTCATTGGATCGCTTATGGACCAGCTTACAACCAGCATTAACCGGGATCTAAAAGTAGTGGTCAACACCGGAAACGGTGCGGCTGGTCCGACCATAAAGCAACTTGCAGACCAACTTCCATGCAAACTGGAGCTTTTATTCGACGAACCTGACGGCAACTTCCCCAACGGCGTGCCTAATCCGATGCTTCCCGACTGCAGGGAAGATACGGCCAGTAACGTGCTGGAGACCGGCGCAGACCTGGGAGTTGCCTTCGATGGCGATTTCGACCGTTGTTTCTTTTTTGACGAAAATGGCCGTTTTATCGAAGGATATTACATCGTCGGTTTGCTTGCCAGACAGGTGCTTAAAAAGCATCCCGGAGCAAAAATCATCCATGATCCGCGCCTGACCTGGAACACCATTGAAACCGTCAAGAGCATGGGAGGGATTCCCGTGGAAACGAAAACCGGACATGCCTTTATCAAGGAGCGCATGCGTCAGGAAAAAGCGGAATATGGCGGTGAAATGTCAGCTCATCACTACTTTCGCAGCTTTTGGTACAGCGACACCGGATTATTGCCGTTTCTGCTCATCCTTGAACTGCTTGGCGCCTCCGGGAAACCGATGTCACAGCTTGTTGACGAGGCAATTCGCCGCTACCCGGTGAGCGGTGAATGCAATTTTACCATCACCGGAACCCCTGAAGCCGCAATACGTGCTGTTGAAAAGTATTTTTCCGGCAGTGGCAACGTTACACGCCTTGACGGTCTCTCCATGGAATTTGATCGCTGGCGATTCAATCTGCGCGGATCTAATACCGAACCGCTGCTTCGGCTCAACGTTGAATCGAGAGGGGATGTGGATCTGATGGAAGAAAAAAAGAACGAAATAATATCCATAATCAAATCTTTATAATAGAATGGGCACATTACAGTTTGAAAAGGGTAGTACGAAAGAGCAGGTATTTGAGACCGTGGAGCTGTATCTGAAAGACAACGGTTTTATCATTGCCGAAACCGATCAGGATCGACCCTGGGGGGGATACTTTGTGATTGATGAGAGGCAGGCAGCTGATTTCATAAAGAAGTTCTTCGGACATCTGACGCCGGCCGATTTTACTGGTTTTGAGAAACTAAGCCCCAAGTTCCTCCTTGTTGCGCCAAAGCAGCGGCTTTCCTGGCAATACCATCACCGCCGCTCGGAGATTTGGAAAGTGATCAGCGGTACAGTGGCGGTTGCCGCGAGTAATACCGACGAACAGGGAGAGCCCCGCCTGCTGTCGGCAGGACTCGTAATTGAATTGGAAAAAGGACAGAGACATCGTCTGATCGGAGTCGATGAGTGGGGCATCGTTGCAGAGATATGGAAGCACACAGATCCGAAGTTCCCTTCCGATGAAGATGATATTGTAAGAGTAGAAGATGATTTTGGCCGGTAAAGGCAATCTGCAATTTAAAAAAAAAAGCTGCAGGATAGTACAACTTTTGATTATTTCATGCGTATAAAGCAGTCAGAATCTGCAAGCATGCCGCATAAGGCATTATAATTTGAAACTGTTGATAGTCTGTTAACCATGAAAAAACTTGGAACTGCCATAATTTTAACGATCGGATGGGCCGTATTTATAGGTATCATCGCAGGCAGCTGGATCTTCAGCATGTCCGTTTAATGTTATCTTTCAACACCCCTTGCGCAGGCTTCCTGTCCCATTTTTTCTGTTGTCAGTGGCAGAAAAGGTTAGTAGTTTAGTTGTTCATACAAGTTAATCTACCGGATCATCCGTATTCGCAGACAACGTTCTACTGCAAACTGTCATGGATTTTCAGAGAAGACCTGTTCCGAAATATTACCAGATTTATGAATTGCTGGTTGATGACATACGAACTGGCAAATACAGCGATGGTGATCTGTTTCCAAGTGACACCGAACTGGTGGAACGGTTCAGCGTAAGCCGTGGAACGATCCGCGATGCGCTCAAAATACTTTTGCAACAGGGATTCCTGATAAGAGAACAGGGTAGAGGCACCTTTGTCACACACCAGAAGATTCATCAGGATCCTGATCACCTGATCGGGTTCAGTGAACTGATGAAACGAAACAACATTCGTCCCTCAGCAAAGATCATTGAAAAGACCATTATTGAGCCAAAACTCTGGCTTTCACGCCTGATGCAGCTGGAACCGGATGACAAAGTAGTCAGGATTATACGGCTCAGACTTGGCGACGATCAGCCTCTCATCATCGAGCGTTCCTATTTCAATTACCGGCTTTTTGCCCCGTTGCTCGACAAGGATCTTGAACGTAACTCAATCTTTGAACTGCTATATCGGTTTACATATACAGAGCTGGGAGATGCCATCCAAAGAATTGAAGCAGTCAGCGCTGGTCAATCGGATCACAAGCTGCTGAAACTACCAATAGGCACCCCGCTGTTGCTCATCAAGAGGCTGATAAAAACCTCTGCAGGTGAATATTTTCAATATTCTGAAGATGTTTACCGTAGTGACCGCATAAGTTTTACTACACGAACCATACCCTACGGGAAAACTCATGACATCGAAGGACTGCCTTTTGACCTTTCCACAGGTGACTGGTCATCATGACCACTTCTAAATTGGATGTGTCCGTCTCATCATTTCATCTTTTTAGACATTTATGAGAGATTATAAAAAAGTGACATTATGCTAAAAAAGCTTGACTCTTTGGAAGCGCTTTTATAATATAGCGCATAACTTGTATAGTCAACCATACATTAAATAATTTATTACCATCATGGCAGAACAGTATATTCTTTCACTCGATCAGGGCACCACAAGCTCAAGAGCTATTGTTTTTGACAAAAAGGGCGCGATCATATCCAGTGCTCAAAAGGAATTTCGCCAAATTTATCCCAAGGCAGGGTGGGTTGAGCATGATGGCAATGAAATATGGTCATCACAAGCCGGTGTTGCAGCCGAAGCGATCACCAAAGTCGGACTGAATGGAACCGATATAGCCGCCATCGGCATCACCAATCAACGGGAAACGACGTTGATTTGGAACCGGGAAACCGGAAAACCGGTCTATAATGCCATTGTCTGGCAGGATCGTCGCACATCAGACTTATGCGATGAGCTGAAAAAGAAATCGGGTCTTATAGAGATAATACGGCAAAAAACCGGTCTGATTATTGATGCCTACTTTTCCGCAACAAAAATCAAATGGATTCTTGATAATGTTGATGGCGTCCGTGAAAAAGCGGATGAGGGCAAGTTGGCATTTGGCACAATGGATTCCTGGCTGATCTGGAATTTCACGCGTGGCGACACACATGTGACCGATGCAACCAACGCTTCACGCACCATGCTCTACAATATCCATAAAGGTCAGTGGGACAATGATATCCTGGAGATTCTTGACATTCCAGCCAGCCTTTTGCCCGAAGTGAAGTCCTCCAGTGAAGTATACGCCGAAACTAAGACGACGATATTTGCCACAAAAGTGCCAATCGCCGGAATCGCAGGGGATCAACAGGCTGCCCTTTTCGGACAACGGTGCATCTCCTCGGGTATGGTCAAGAACACCTACGGAACCGGCTGTTTTATGGTCATGAACACCGGAACAGAGCCGATTATATCGGAAAATAACTTGTTGACCACGATCGCCTTGGAGATCGATGGGAAAGTAGAATACGCCCTGGAAGGCAGCATATTCATAGCAGGGGCCATAGTACAGTGGCTACGCGACGAAATGGGACTTATTCGCAATTCAGCCGATGTGGAAGCGCTGGCTGCCTCGGTTCCTGATAATAACGGTGTTTACCTGGTTCCCGCCTTTGCCGGTCTCGGTGCACCGCACTGGAACCAGCATGCACGCGGAAGCATTGTAGGGCTTACCCGTGGAGCCGGTGCAGGTCACATAGCTCGCGCTGCATTGGAAGGTATTGCCTACCAGACCATTGATGTTCTCAAAGCCATGGAAGCCGACTCGGGAATTGATGTCCCTGAGCTTCGTGTAGATGGAGGAGCATCAGCCAATAATCTGCTGATGCAGTTTCAAAGCGACATACTCCAGGCACCAGTCGCTCGTCCCAAAACCCTGGAGACTACCGCGCTGGGTGCGGCATATCTGGCTGGACTCGCTGTCGGATATTGGAAGAATCATGGCGAAATAGATAACCAGTGGCAGCTTGACAAACGCTTCGAACCGTCTATGAGTGAATCGGATGCCAGGGAATTAATAAATGGCTGGGATCGTGCACTCAAGGCCACTATTGCATGGTCTGATGCATGAAACCTTCGTGGGCTGGACTGCCTGGCTTGGAGAGACGCTGTCACAGGAGGGTAACCGCTGCCGTTAATCTGACCAGTCAACCAAACAAGGATTTCAATTAATCAATCGAAAAAATATCTGATATTTCATGAATCGATCACAAATGCTTGATGCAGTAAAAAAAGAAACTGGTTACTGGGATTTCATCATTGTCGGTGGAGGCGCTACTGGTCTCGGCATTGCTGTTGATGCCGCAACCAGAGGATTCAAGACGATGCTCCTGGAAATGGATGACTTCTCCAAGGGGACGTCAAGCCGTTCTACAAAATTGGTCCACGGGGGGATCCGTTACCTTCAGCAGGGCAACGTCTCACTGGTACTTGAAGCATTGCGTGAACGGGGTTTGATGATCCAGAACGCTCCGCATCTTGTTCAGAACCAATCCTTTGTCGTCCCAAACTACGACTGGTGGGAAGGGCCGTTTTACGGTGTCGGCCTGAAAGTGTATGACATGCTTGCAGGCAAACTCGGCTTGGGACCTTCCAAGTATTTGTCGCTGAAAAAAACTCGCGAATTACTGCCTACCATAAAAACTGAAGGGCTAAAAGGCGGTGTTATTTACTATGACGGACAATTTGATGACTCCCGGTTGGCCATTAACCTTGCTCAGACCAGCGCTGAAAACAAAGGCGTACTGCTCAACTACGTGAAGGTGACAGACCTGATCAAATCTAATGACATGGTCCAGGGAGTCAAGGCCCGCGATATGCTCTCCGGTGAAGAGTACGAAATCAACGGACGCGTGGTCATCAACGCCACCGGTGTTTTCACCGACAGCCTTCTGAAGCTGGATGATCCGAATGCAAAACCCATTATAGCGCCAAGCCAGGGCATCCACATCATTATTGACAAGAAATTCCTTCCGGGAAATACGGCCATCATGGTGCCGCAGACCGATGACGGACGCGTGCTATTCGCCGTACCCTGGCATGATAAAATCGTTCTTGGTACGACCGACACCGCGGTGGACGGTCCCTCGCTTGAACCGGTTGCCATGGAAGAGGAGATCGAATTCGTACTCAGTCATGCCGCCAAATACCTGGATGGCAATCCGACACGCAAAGATGTCCGCAGTGTGTTTGCCGGTCTTCGCCCCCTTGTCAAAATGGGCGAATCCAAACACACAGCATCACTTTCCCGGGACCACATACTTCTGGTCAATCCTTCCGGACTGGTCACCATCACCGGCGGCAAATGGACCACCTACCGCAAGATGGCCCAGGACGTCGTGGATCAGGCCTCCATCATCGCCGGACTCTCTCCCGGAAATTGTGTAACTGAAAATCTTCGCATTCACGGTTGGCTGAAGAACATCGACAAATCGGATTCTCAGTACTACTACGGATCAGACCTGGTATCCATCAAGAAGATGGTCAAGGAACAGCCGGAGTTGGGTGAAAAGCTTCATGATCGCCTCTCCTATATTAAGGCCGAAGTGGTCTGGGCGGTACGAAATGAAATGGCGATGACTGTGGAGGATGTTCTCTCCCGGCGCATGCGCGCTCTTCTGCTTGATGCCAAAGCAAGCCTTGAAGTTGCCCCTGAAGTTGCCCGGCTCATGGCCGAAGAAGCAGGATACGACAAAGAATGGCAACAAAAGCAGGTAAAAGCATACCGTGAACTGGCAGGTAACTATATTCTGGAATAGTGAATAGCTACATGAATGACTACCATCTGGCCGCTTGGAGCTGCAATCTGGCGAATCAAAATAAGTTTTTCCAATCACTCACACTACGGGGGTGCAAGAGCATCCGCCGTATCCAAAACAAGGAGTTTCCATGTCTCCATTTATCGCTGAAATCATCGGAACCGGAATATTGATTCTGCTTGGCAACGGCGTGGTTGCCAATGTGGTGCTGAACAAGACGAAAGGACACCAGGGGGGATGGATCGTCATCACATGGGGATGGGCCATCGGTGTGTTTGCCGGTGTCTTCACCGTAGCTCAGTTCAGCGGTGCGCATATCAATCCAGCCGTCACGATCGGGCTTGCTACCGCTGGGCTTTTCGATTGGGCGATGGTACTGCCTTACATCACTGCTCAGGTGATAGGTGGAGCCATTGGTTCCTTCCTTGTCTGGGTGTCCTATAAAGACCACTTTGCTGCGACACAGGACAAGGACCTGATCCTCGCCTGTCACTCTACGACTCCCAACATCCGCAACTATCCATCCAATTTTATGACAGAGGTCATCGGAACATTTATACTTGTTTTCGGCGTGTTATACATTGCAGCACCAGGTTTTGTGACTGCTAATGGAGAATTTTTAAAAGTAATTGTGATTGACGGGCAGGAAGTCGGTTTCGGACTGGGCGCCCTTGCTGCCCTCCCGGTAGCATTGCTGGTACTTGGACTCGGACTGTCACTGGGCGGACCTACCGGCTATGCCATCAATCCGGCTCGTGATCTTGGTCCGCGCATCATGCATACGCTGCTGCCGATCCCGAAAAAGGGTGGAAGCGACTGGGCATATTCGTGGGTTCCGATTGCCGCTCCGATTACTGGTGCTGTACTGGCCGCCGGACTGTATCTGCTGTTGAGTTGATGCATTCGAACCGATCACCCTTTTTTCAGGTTTTATGAAACTCAGCCTATAATTCCTCCTTGATGCACCCAAGCAGCGGCTTTCCTTGCAATACCATCAACACAGGCCGGAAATCCGGGAAGTGATCAGCGGTACAGTGGCGGTTGCCGTCAGTAATACTGATGAACTGGGAGAACCCCGCTTGCTGTCGGCAGGGCGCGTAATTGAACGGGAAAAAGGGCAGAAACATCGTCTGATTGGAGTCGATTTCTCTCCATTCTTCAGCATCCAAGAGCTGGTAAAAGAGCGTTATAATACCATCTTGGATTTTTATTCAAGCATCGCTGCCGCTTCCTTGTCGAGAAACCATATTTTTTTCCCGTCCGTCGGGTTGATTTTTTGAACGGGATACCGGTTTCCAGAACTGTTACCGTTCAGAACCTGACTCATTATCCTTGCCTTTGATGACCCCTTAACGAGAAACAGAATTACTTTTGAGTTGTTGATAACCGGAAAGGTGAGTGTGATACGCCATGATTTGAGACCGGGAACATAGACCGAAGCGACAAGTTTTTTTTGCTCTTTCAGTACCGGTGTGCCGGGGAAAAGCGAGGCCGTATGCCCATCATCACCAATACCTGACAGCGTGATATCGAACCGTGGTATACCGCAGGCACCCGAAACATACTTTCTTACTTCCTGTTCGTATTCCTGAGCGGCTACGTCAGGGGGTTTTTCTCCGGATATGCGATGTATATTTTCCGGTGGCAGATCAATATGATCAAGGAGGGATTCTTTTACCATCCGGTAATTACTGTCCTGATGATCGGGCGGGACACAACGCTCATCCCCCCAGAATAAATGCACTTTCTCCCATCGTACCGTTTTACGGTACGGAGCTGATGCAAGCTTTGAATAGAGGGCTTTCGGTGTTGACCCACCGGAGAGAACGAAGGTGCAGATGTCCTTTTCCGCCAATGTCTGATTAATGAGACCGGTGACTTCATCGGCCGATTGTCTGATAAGTGTTTCTTCGTCAGGTAATATCTTAATGATGGATGACATTTTTTTTATCCTGTTACAAGATTCAGCTACAGGCAATTCCGCCACCAGCAGCCGTTGCGTTTTAATAGTTTCTCCGCCTCTTCAGGCCCCCATCTGCCAGCCTTGTATTCCGGCAACTTCATCTCCTTTGCATTCTCCCAGGCCTCGATCACCGGCATCAGAATACGCCAGCTTGCCTCAACGCCGTCGCGTCGTGCGAATAAAGAGGCATCACCCAATATCGCGTCAAGAAGCAAGCGTTCATAGGCATCGGCGAGTTTTATACGGAAGGTCGATTCATAATCAAACTTCATAGAGACGGGTTGCACCTTCATACCCTGACCGGGGACCTTTGCACCAAACCGGAGGGATATGCTCTCGTCCGGCTGCAAGCGGATGGCCAGAACATTGGCATCAATTTCACCACTGCCGGCAGTCGTATGGGACTGAAATATTTGATGAGGGATGCGCTTGAAAACAAGAATCAGTTCTAACACCCGCCTGGGCAACCGTTTCCCCGTTCGTAAAAAAAACGGCACACCCGCCCATCTCCAATTATTGATCATAAGTTTGATGGCCGCATACGTTTCTGTTACGGAATGTTCGCTCACCCCGTCTTCTTCTTTATATCCCGGCACCTCTTTTCCATTGATTTTCCCACCGGTATATTGCGCCCTCACAGCAATATCTTTTACTTCATCAGGCTGGATAGGTCGAACCGAGTCAAACACCTTGACTTTTTCATCGCGGAAGTATTTGGCATCAAACCGTGCCGGGGCTTCCATCGC
>SLLP01000032.1 GCA_007133995.1 Balneolales bacterium | reverse complement strand
TACTTGATTAGTGCATGTAAGGATAACAATCTGCATAATAAAATTCCGAATTGGCTTGTCATCCGGGGTTGTCTTTTAACCGCAGGCGTTCGAAGAATGCACGGAGCAGCGATTCGCTCTCCTGCTCCATAACCCCGTAAAGTACTTGAATCCGATGGTTGAGCACAGGATGTTCTGCCACATTCAGGATACTGCCGCAGGCTCCGGCCTTTTCGTCCTGGGCTCCTATGACAAGTTTACTGATTTTTGCCCAGACCAGAGCTCCCGCACACATTGGACAAGGCTCAAGTGTGACATACATAGTGCAATCGGCCAGGTATTTTTCACCGAGATGGTTGAATGCCGATGAAAGAGCAATCACCTCAGCATGGGCAGTGGGGTCGGTGAGCAGTTCCACCTGGTTGTGTCCGCGTGCGATGATCCGGTTTTTGTGGACAATAACTGCTCCGACAGGCACTTCACCGGCTTCCGATCCTATTTCAGCCTCGGCAAAAGCCTGTTTCATAAAACGGTAGTGGTTGGTGTTGGGAAATAAACCCGGTGAAATTGTAGTCATGAATTGCGAAAACTTTGTATCAGAATGAGCATCTGTTTAAGAATCTGCATTTGTATCAGCATAAGTAACAGGATTTGCATCAGCAAAAATGCCGGCAGAACATATTTTTAAAAACATGCATTATTGTTATAATGAGCACTTTATTTGAAGAGCAAAAAAATTATGACAACATCATCTTTCGATGACAAAGATATAGAACTGATCCGAAAGAAAATCAGGAATATCCCTGATTTTCCCAAGAAAGGGATCATTTTCAAGGATATCACACCTGTTTTGCAGGACCCCATGACCCTGGTACTGACCTCAAAACTGCTTATGCAGCCCTTTTTGGAGCAAAACGTTGATCTCGTCGCAGGCATTGAATCCCGCGGATTTATTTTCGGAACCCGGATGGCCGCCGATCTGGCTGCCGGTTTCATACCGGTTCGCAAGCCGAACAAGCTTCCATCAGACAAGATATCGGTGGAGTATGAGCTTGAATATGGTATGGATCAGCTTGAGATGCATTCGGATGCTATCAAAAAGGGTGACCGTGTGGTTATTCATGATGATCTCATGGCCACCGGTGGTTCAGCCAGGGCAGCTTCGGAGCTCATTACATCTCTTGGAGGTGTAGTAATCGGCTATTCTTTTGTGCTGGAATTGACTTTCCTGAACGGAAAGTCAAAACTTGAAACGGGAATACCTGTTCATTCGCTATTGGAAATATAACAGGAACTATGTATATAAAGTGTTGAAAGTTATGATTTAACAGATGATATTACGATCAATATGGCGACAAATTTCGAATTGGTTGTTTTATTGCGTTGTTTTTTTTGATATTTTCACCAATAATGTTCATGCTTATAATTATTTAGCATAAGTGTTCAAAGGTTTTAGAGAAACATCTTCAACAAACGTAACAAGATCAATCAAAAAATTAACACTCAAAAAAATGGTCTCAATGAAACATCTCAGATTAATGGGGAATATAACAGCGGCTATGCTGCTTGTTTTTGCAGTTGCCTGCGGCCCCTCTTTAACCCTAACTGATGTGGATTACGCCCAGCCTATAGAATCCGTTGCATCACCCGACCAGGACGGTGTAGTTCAGGACGTTCGTATGGGGGTAAGCTTTAACGTCACACCGCTTAACGTCATGGAGCGTGGCGAAGGCGCATCACTTCCCGAAGAAGTGCGCTTTATACGTAGCAGAGACGGATACTACTTTGTGACTGCTCCCGGGTACAATAATGTGTATGTCTTCGAAACAGAAGAGCGTGCCTTGGATCTGTACGAAATCATCCGTGTTTCGGGAGCAGGTCTGGCCAACCCGGCGTTCAATCAGCGATCCCCCTATATCCAGCTTGTTGATGGAGATGTAGAGTATCGTCTGACTAAAGACGGCCTTGCAAACTAAACCGAAATTTTAAGCTACAAGTATAAAGAACAATGGAAAAGCTAACTATTAAAACTGTACTGGCAACACTCCTCGTACTTGCCGTGGGATTTTCCGGGCAGGTTCAGGCACAATTTCAGTCTGATTTTCAGATCAAGCAAAACTTTGATCGTGATCATGCTGAAATTCTGGATGGGCTCAAAACCGTTCAGACAACCGAGGAAGTTGACCAACTCATGGAAGACCTCAATGAGATGGAACGCCGATATCGAGACAATGCGACACTGCTGAATCGGGTCCTCTACCCTGAGACGGTTCAGTCACGCATGACCAATCTGCGCGAGCTGGCTCAGGCCACCGGTGCACGAATTCACCGCATCAGTGAAAAAGGTGATACGGTTGTGGTGCTTGAAGAGCGAATTGCCGAGCTAACGACCGATGCCACAAGATACCAGCAGCGCGCCGATTCTCTGAATAATGAGCTCGCTGCGATGCGCCGGTCACGCGACGCCAATGCTGCTCAGGCCCGCCGTCTGCGCCAGGAACTTGACAAGCGCGATGCATTTATCATTCAGATGGTTGATTCCATCTTTGTGGCATACGAAAACGTTGATCTGCAGTCACTGTCACCGGCTGAGCGCCGCGAGCTCGCACTTGAAATCGATGCCCAAAATGTACTTGGCCATATCGAGTCGGTTGTTGACAACAATATCTCGTTCCTTAACACCCATACGGAGCTCAGTACCGAAGATTTCCTCAAGCTCTACGCCGTTCAGGTTGAGTTTAATCGCATGTGGGAGAACATGGGTCATGACCTTGCAGAGATTTACGTCTCTGAAGCACGTCGCAGCGATAGGCTGGGTTCAATAGTTGAAAAGGTCGACGAATGGGAAATGCTCATTGACGATGCTGCCTGGACTACTCTCGCTGATGGATTTGCTCAGAACAATATTGACCTGGCACCATTCAGCAACTCCCTTGAGTTTTACACTTCCCTGAATACCTATCTGGATGAAGCCATTGCCCGTGCAGAAGAGGGTGGAAGTGACGAAGAGGTTGCTCAGTATCAGCGCTTTGCTGACTTCTGGTTCAGTGATGTCAAACCACGCTGGCAGCCGCACCTCATCGATGCGAATCTCATGACTCATGAGAACTTCAATACCATCGACGAGAAGCTGACGGAGTGGAAACTGCATGCGCAGCCTCCTTCATACACATGGCTGATTCTGTTTGGCCTTGCTCTCATTCTTGCTATCGTATTTCTTGCACTTTGGCTACAGGGCAGGGGCCGGAATACCCGGCGTGATGAGAGGAAGTGATTGCGTGCGACTCACGTATTAAGTTGATCATATCGTATTGTTTTCAAAGCCGGTTCCGATTTTATCGGTTCCGGCTTTTTTACATTATTCTGTTTCAACTCAATGCCCGGTATTTGCGAAGGCCCCACTCTGCTGTCAGCAGTAAGATAACAAGGATAAACCAGAAAGGATGACGGTGTAGAGCAAGAGATTGAGACACGGTTTCTGTGCGCTGTTCAAATCCGATCTGTTCATCCATAACGCCCAGCACAGACGCAGCCTGTTCGTGTGTAAAGAAACGTCCGCCGGTTGTCCGGGCTATGAAGCGCAGGAGGTCATCATCACGGACGGTATCAAGAAATTCACGATTGATGCCGCCGACAGTGAATTGACCGCTTCGTGAATCAATCTCTCGTTCACCACGGCTGGCAACACCGGTATAGGAGTAGGTCCCCTCGGAAAGATTGCCAATTTCAAGCTGATAACGCCCGCCCCCCTCATTACTCATGATGTAACGTCTTTCGTCGGTATCATCGCTTTCCAGGGTGATATCAATGGCTGCATTTTCTTCGGGATCGCCGGCCTCATTTCTCAGAAAGCCGTTCATGATTACCGGTTCGCCAATCTGAAATACGGGGTCGGAAGGTGAAAGGTCGAGAAGCTGTTCGTCCGGCTGCGCTGCTGTCCATTTCACAGTGTTGTTTAGCAGACTTTCCCAGAATTCACGCGTCTCATCCCTGGTGCTGAGTGACCATCGGTAGAAATTATAACTGTTAAGATGGGTAATATTACGGTTCCCAATGGTGCGAACGGCGAGCATTGGTGTATTAGTGGGATAGCCCCGATACACCGTATGAATCAGTTCGTCTGCATCTGGAGTACTTTCAGCCAGCCGGATTCCACCTCTGGTCGGTGAAAGGCGTACATCCTCGGGCAGTTCAAAATCGAGTATGGCATGACTGGTGTGGTCAGCTGCAAGTTGAAACTGGACATCATACCATTCGAATCCTGATTGAAACCGTATGGGCAGCTGACCCGAAAAAAGTGATGAAAGGCGGGAGAAATCCTGTGCGGCAGCGCCTATCAGTAAAAGTGAATTATCCGAAAAGCGGTCTGCAACTTCTCTTGCATGAGACTCATCCAGATCTATATGTGGAAATCCTTGCAAAATGACAAGGTCAAGAGTATCCGGCCGATCGGGAAGCTCGCCTTCAACGTAACGGTCCCGTGATATCCAGGTGCGACTATCAATTAAAATCTGCTTGTCCTCGCGGAGAAACCTGCGCACATTGCCTGCATCAGGGTGCACTTCGTAAGCCAGGTGAAGAATGCGCAATTGATCGTCGCGTACATCTACCGAGAACCAGCGTGTGTTATTTTCGTCAGTCCACTCGCCGGGAAGCTTCGGAATATGAATCCGGTACTGTTGAAGTCCTTCTTCCTCCATCAACAGCTGAAATTGCACCTGCTGGACAGATCGCAATTCAGAGGACCGCAGTGTCTTTTCATCGAGAATCGCGTCATCCTGGATCAGTTGTACCTGAATATCCTGATCTGGAAATCCGTCATTCAGAATGGATGCCTCAACAGTAACGATACTGTTCAAGGATGCCGTCGGATTGTGAGTGACGCGTTGCACTACAATATCATTTTGTCGGGATGTGTCTCCGATTCCGACTGTAAACACCGGCACAGGTACCCGGGAGGCAGTAGCAGAGGGATCACGTCCCGTTGTAACAATGCCATCTGTGACCAGAATTACAGCTTCTTGCTGCTGCAGGATATCCAACGTCTCGGAAAGTGCGCGATCAATATTTGTTCGTGTTCCATTCATTTGCAATTCTAAAGGTGATTCGACAGGAAAAAGATCAGCGTCAAATCCATATGTTTCGATGACGAGATGTTCGTAGTTACCGGTTCGATCGGGGGTGAGATGTGAGATTACCTCACGGTAGTTTTCGGCTCCACGGTAGTCTCCTTTCTCGATGCTGACGCTCTCGCTGTTATCCAGAAGCAGCGCAATACGAACAGGTGCAATGATGTGCTCGCTGAGAGAAAAGACTGGATTTAGCAGCAGGAGCAGCAGCAGCAGAAAAGCGGCAGACCGCAATCCCGTCAGCAGCCAGCGCCATGCATTTGAGAGACCCTCCGCCCGCCAGTACGTCCAGACAGAGAGCGCCAGCAGACCGCCAACAAGAATTACAATCCAAAAAACCGGGATGGTGTTTTGAAAACCGTCAAATTGGATGTCCATATATCCGGCAATTTATCAAGTATGATCCAGAAGCCGTCTGATGAGTGATACCGTGTCAAGTCCTTCCGCTTCGGCGGCATAATTGTTGACGATTCGGTGCCGCAGCACCGGTATGGCCAGTTTTCGGACATCATCTTCTGTGACATTATAGCGTCCCTGTGCGAGCGCCCTGGCTTTACCGCCTATAATCAGATACTGTGAGGCACGGGGTCCGGCCCCCCAGCTCATATACTTGTTGATAAAGTCAGGTGTGTTCTGTGTATTGGGACGGGTCATGGAGACCAGGCGAACGGCAAATTCCAGTACGCTGTCGGGTACGGGTACCTCGCGGACAAGATCCTGGTAGGAGATGATTTGTTTGGCGCTGAGTATGGCTTGAACTTCGACGTGATTCGGTGCGGTAGTCTGGCTTACAATATCCATTTCCTCCTGGAAAGAAGGGTAGTCAAGCCAGAGATTAAACATGAACCGGTCAAGTTGTGCCTCAGGCAGTGGGTAGGTACCTTCCTGCTCAATGGGATTCTGGGTTGCGAGTACAAAAAACGGCTTTTCGAGATCATGTCTTTCCCCACCGGAAGTTACATGGTATTCCTGCATCGACTCCAGCAGGGCAGCCTGGGTTTTGGGAGGAGTTCGATTGATTTCGTCGGCAAGAATGATATTGGCAAAAAGCGGACCGGGAATGAAACGAAACAATTTTTTCCCGGTAGCTGCATCCTCTTCGATGATTTCGGTTCCAGTGATGTCGCCGGGCATGAGATCCGGAGTGAACTGAATTCTGTTGAATGAAAGATTCAGGCTTTGTGAGAGCGTGCGAATGAGCAGGGTCTTGGCAAGACCGGGTACACCGACGAGGATACAGTGACCGCGCGAAAAAAGGCTGATCAGGAGTTGTTCGACGATGTCATCCTGACCGACTACGATTTTTGCAATCTCTTTGCGAAGCACTGAAAAATCTTTTGTAAAGGCTTCAGCTTTTTCAACTTTGCTGAATTCTTTGGTATCAGACATGGGTATTGTGTGATCAGCGGTTAATGAAAAAACGACTGTTTGATTAATTTGATCCCTGATTTGATCGTTGATTTGATCACTGATGCATATCCGGATCCTGTTCCACCGGCACATCAGGAGACAGCGGATCCGGCATGTCCATGGGATCGTACTCCGGGACTGGTATACGGTATTCTACATACATTTCGTCGCGAAGGTTCATTACCCATTCGGCCAGTTTTTCCTGACTTTTTTGCTGCAAAGCGAAATTGCGTATCAGCTGGTAATCCTGCTCCAGGTTGGCCCGATGCTCTTCGACACGCTCATTGAGTTTGACGATGCGAAATGCTCTTTTTGAATCTTCACCATATTGGTAGGATCTCGGAGGTGAAATATCACCGGATTCATCAAGAAGCAGAACCGTACGGTATAGTGACGGGTCCAGTTCATTCACCGGAATGAGTCGCTGACCCGTCTGGGGATTGATCAACCGACCGCCGGCGGGTGCCGTGTTCCGGTCATCTGAATGTCTTCTCGCCATGTTGGCAAAGTCTTTTCCCTTGTGCAGAATGCTGTCACGGATAGCCGTGAGCTTGTCAATGGCATAATCTTCATCCAGTTCCTCTTCAGAAACGGAGATGAGAATATGGTGAGTGGATATGTTTTGTCCCTGACGCTCATTTAGCCGAATGATGTGAAATCCCTGAGGTGTGTTAACCACTTCGGATATCTCACCAGGCTGCAGGGCTGCGGCAGCTGCGGCATACTCGGGAAGCAGATCAGTTGCTGAAACCATGGGCAGGCCTCCGCCCTGGGATGCCGTAGGGCCATCGCTGTAACGTCTGGCAAGATCTTCCAGTGGAACATCATGATGAATAATGGAATCGCGCAGCTGTGTTGCAAGTTCACGGGCTTGATTACGCGCATCCGCTCGCGGTGGTGGTATGACAGTAATCTGTGACAGGGATACCGATTCAGGGATGAAAGGTAGGGAATCCGTGGGAATGGAATTGAAAAACGCGACAACCTCCGGTCGCGTAACGTTTATGCGCGAAATTTTCTGCTGCCGGGCCCGGTTCACCATCAAATCCTGACGGAACTGCTCGGAATACTCGGCTTTTATCTCAACCAATGACTGACCAAAGGCTCGTTCCAGCTCCTGCTCACTACCGACCTGCCTGACCAGCTCATCAATTCTCTGGTTCAGGATACGGTCCACTTCGGAATCACTTACGATGATGGAGTCAATTTTTGCCTTTTCAACAAGGACATAGTTATCGATCATGGATTCGAGCACATAGTACCACATCCGCTCATCAAAGGTTGCTTCACGAGTCTGTTGCATAAATTCATGCACTCTCTGATCCACATCAGATTTCAGAATGATGTGGTCATTGACCACAGCGACAATTTGGTCGGCAACCTGCCGTTGCTGTCCCATTACGGTTGCCATGGTACAAAGAACTGCGAATAATGTAATAAAAAGAGTGCGCATAGTCTAAAATGTGCTGTTGCAGCAACAGCAGTCGGTGAAGAATCACAAGCTGTCTGTTACAATTTCAATTTCTTGTTCTATTGTGTTTACGTCAAAGATCTTCAGTTCATTGTTTGCTTTTGCCCGAAGAAGCAGGTTTTGCTCCATCGTCCGCAGATGTTTTCGTCTGCGTTCGAGTACCAGCCACTCCGTTATCTGATCAATGATCCAATCCACTTGAGGATGATCACCTGCTTCCCGACTATCCATTAGCTGAACAAAATGATAGTGGTCGTCAATGAGACGAATAGGAGAAATTTCCGTTACTCCTATGACCTGAAGAAAATGATTCAGGGACTCATAGTGTGCTGCCGCAGTTGAAACCGGCCAGAATTGGCGGGATGCACGGATTGCCTGCTGTGGATTTACGGAGTATTGTTCTGCAACACTGGTCCAGCTTCTGCCCCGCATCAGTGCATTGCGGGCATTCTGGGCATCGGCCAGGGACGAAGCCATGATATGCCGGTATTGCACGTGTTTTTCGGCGAGCACAAACTTCTCCTTACTGCTTTCATAATAGGATTGCGCTTCACTCCGGGTAACGTGCTCATCATCCAACTCCAGGTAGACTGCCTCATTGAATGCATCAACAATGATGGATTCGGTTGCCTGTCCAATACGTTTTTGCACCCTTGAGTTTTGATCAAGGCCTAATCTTCTGGCCTCCATGACTTTAAGCTTGCGATTAATCCAGTTATTCTTGTAATTTGCGATGATGCGCAGGCTGTCCCGGGCATACACCTCATCCGGTACCTCAGCCTTGATATCACTTAGAAGCAGAACATGGTTTCCGACTTCAGCCAGTACAATGTCATCATGATCCCTGATTCCCGCCTCGCAGGAAGCCAATATAACAATGAGAAAGAGAACAAAAAGGGCACGCAAGGTATCAGTCATTACTTTCGGTTTGCAATGCCTGCAGCACATCAGGATAAAAGCGTACCCGATATCTGTCGCGCATTTTGTTCAGCCATTCTTCCTCTCGTGTGGATTGATAATCGGTCACAAGTTTGTTGTATGCCTCATCGAAAGTCATAGGACGGGCTTCGAGTATTTCCTCGAGGTACATGGTGGTTTGCCTGCGTCTGTGTTCAAAATAGGGTGAGAACTCACCTTCACCCAGTCCCTCGAGCCATGAGTATGGTTCATGGTCGATACGGTTGATGACATCACGTCGCATCACCACATTGGAAAACTCTTTTCGTATGCTGTCGACCGGTTCACCCGCATTCACCCGCGAGCGAACACGATCGAGTGTGCTATCGGCTCTCGCAGAGAACCGAACGTAGCGGTAGCGGGTGTCGAAGTGATAATTCTCGGGATTCGCCTCAAAAATTTCCCTGAGTCGGGCTGTATCCTGTTGTGCGTAGGTCCAGATGGAGTCCTCGTTCACACGGAAAACAGCGAGCCCGGTCAGGTAATCCCTGCTAAGTTCGGCAAATTCGGGAAACTGTTCGCGTGTAAGGGAAACCAGTTCGGTATCAATGACATGATCACGGAACTCATTGGCGAACCGGTGATGGTACTGGGGATTGGACTTTTCCTCAATGACGGGCTTGAGCCATTCATAATATTCGCCCGCTGTCCAGCTTCTGTTGTGGAATGTAAGAATTTCTTTTCCAAGAAGATCTGCAGGAAAATCGATATTTGCGAAGCTTCCGCGATAGTTTTCGCGTGCATATTCCTCAAAACGCACAAGATTTTCTCTGTGGAAACGGGCATTACCCACTTTTGCAGCATTATCCAAAACCGCGCGTTCATTATCGCGCAGTCTTGGCAGCTGATCCAGGGATTGGCTGAGTTCCTGGCGAGTTTCCTGTTCGGTTGGTATGTGCAGGGAATCCAGCTTTACAATGTGAATTCCATAAACACTTTCAAAAGGTTCTGTGTAAGAATCCGCTTCATCCATTTCCATGATTTTTCGGGTGAACTCCTGCTCGTACATCCCATAGTTGACCCAGCCGATGTTGCCTCCCGAGAGCCTCGATTGCTCGTCCTGGGAATAGTTTTCTACGACATCAAACCAGGGCGTATCCCTTTCCAGCTCCTCGTGAGCTTCCCATGCCAGAGCAAAGACCGAGTCTACCGGATTCTCGATATTGCGGGTCATGAAGAACACATGAGAAAAATGTCTGTTTGGGCCGGCCTCGATCCGGTCTTTGACATAGATGAGGTGATAGCCGAACTGG
>SLLP01000053.1 GCA_007133995.1 Balneolales bacterium | reverse complement strand
GTGAGCAGCAGTTTGAAAAAGGGTGGCAGGCCATCAGGAAAGCGGCATCTGTCGGGGACCCATCCACCCGGGAACACGACCACATTCGTGCCCTGAAAGCATATTATGAAACCACCCGGGAGTCCGGCTACCGGCAAGGCCTCAAGACCTGGGAGCAATCGCTGGAGGAATTGTTCCGCACCTATCCGGATGACGTGGATGCCGGCGCTTTTTACGGACTGTCCCTGCTGGCTACCGCTCCACCGGATGACGACACCTACAGCAATCAGCGCAAAGCCGGAGCACTGCTGGAAGAGCTGTTTGATTATGCCCCGGAGCACCCGGGTTTGTTCCACTATATCATACACGCCTATGACAATCCCGTTCTGGCAGAAAAAGCCGTTGATATAGCGCATGAATACGACAAGCTGGCACCGGACGTCCCTCATGCCCTGCATATGCCGAGCCACATCTTCGTCCGGATCGGCAGCTGGCCCGAAACCATTGACTGGAACCGGCGCTCGGCCGACGCGGCACTCCGACAACCGGTTGGCGAATACACATCCATGCACCATGCTCATGCACTTGACTACATGATGTACGCTTACCTGCAAAAAGGGCTGGACGACAAAGCGGCACAAGTGCTTGACGAATTGCTTTCGGTCGATAACTATCAGCCGCATTTCGGCGCAGCCTATGGTGTTGCCGCAGGCCATGCACGCTACTATCTGGAACGCCGGAAGTGGAAGGAGGCGGCACAATTGGATCCGCGCATCCACAGTGACTATCCCTGGGACGATTTTCCTCAATATGAAGCCATCTCGTACTGGGCCCGGGGAATGGGCGCGGCCAGGACAGGTGATCTGGAGTCAGCCCTTGATGCGGTCAATACCCTCAAAGACCTTCATCAGCAAACGCTTGATAACGGAGAGGATTACTGGGCGCTTCTGGTCAACGTGCAGCGAAAAACTGTTGAAGCCTGGATAGCGCATGAGGAAGGCCACAGCGAACCAGCTCTGAATCTGATGCGGGAAGCGGCCGATCTGGAAGACTCGGTTGACAAGCACCCGGTAACTCCAAGTGACGTCCTGCCGGCACGTGAGCTTTTGGGTGATATGCTGCTGATCCATGAAAAACCGGAAAAAGCGATAAAAGCATATGAAAAGGCCCTGGAAATATCACCTAATCGATTCAACAGCCTCTATGGGGCAGGTATTGCCTCAGAGATGGCAGGCAACAAGGAGCAGGCTGAAACCTGGTTTTCCAAACTGTCCGAAATAACCATACCTGAAGAAAGTGATAGACCGGAGCTGGATCAGGTAACCAGTTATTTAATGAACATGCATAATACAAATTGATAATAGCAGATAACCGGACTAAAAAAAACACCCATAGGAAAATCCAACTTAAACTCTGGGTAATCAATCATAATTCAGGAGTCTGATCATATGGCCAATCCAACAGCAATCAAGAATGCATTCGAACGAAACCGTAAGGCCGTCAATCTGCGCCCGGAAATGGGTAAAAGCACGGCAGTGACAAAAGTGCGGCTTCAGGATGGAACGACTTGTGAAGTGGAGCACAAGCACTGGAAGTTCAAGGTGGACATAGGAAAAGCAGAAGGCGGCAATGATGCCGGACCTGGACCGGGCATTTTGGAGCGGGGCGCTCTCGGAAGCTGCCTGGCCATTGGTTATTCGCAGCAGGCCGCCCTGGCAGATGTGCCCATCAATAAGATCGAAGTGGACGTGGAATCGGATATGGATGCCCGCGGGATCCTGGGCATTGATGACCGTCCGCCTGGCTTCAAGGAACTGAGGTACAAGGTACACATTGAGAGTCCGGCCGATGAAAGTGAAATAACCAAAATCATCGAAATAACCGAGCAGCACAGCCCGGTGCTGGATGACTTCAAACGGGCCCTACCCGTCAGACGGGATATCAAAATTACAAATCCGGATTCAAAAGAAGAGATTGCTCTATGAAACCCGAATTGCAAAGACGCGTTCAACGATACGGCTGGAACAAGGCCGCTGAATACTACAATGCCTCCTGGCAAGCCCAGCTGAAACCGGCCCAGGACAGGCTGATGGATATGGCTGAACTTAAGCCAGGCGAAAGGGTGATTGAAACAGCATGCGGGACAGGCCTGGTCACATTTCGCATAGCCAAAGCCGTAGAACCGGATGGTGAGGTGCTTGCCACCGATATTTCGGAAGATATGGTAGAATATGCCAAATCGGCTGCCAATGAATTGCGTATCCATAATGCAACTTTTCAGAGAATGGATGCGGAACAGCTGAAACTTGATGCAAACGGCTTCGATGCCGCCGTTTGCGGTTTGGGGCTGATGTATGTACCCGACCCCCTGGAATCATTGAAGGAGATGCACCGGGTGCTCAAGCCCGGTGGCCGGGGTGCCGTCGCCATTTGGGGAGAACGAAAAAACTGCGGCTGGGCGGACATCTTCCCGATTGTGGATAAGCGGGTTGCATCGGATGTGTGCCCGATGTTCTTTCAGCAGGGGACCGGTGGCACCCTCGAAAACAGCTTAAAAGAGGCCGGTTTTAAGAATATCGACGTCGATCGGTTCAAAGTGAAATTGCATTTTAAAAATCCGGAACATGTTGTCATGGCAGCTTTTTCCGGCGGTCCGGTTGCCCTGGCCTATGATAAATTTGACGAAGAAACCCGGGATGAGGCACACAGGGAATATCTGGACTCCATTGCGCTATTCAGAAACGGAAGCGGCTACCAGATACCCGGCGAATTTGTAGTGGCAAGAGCAATATCCCGGGATTAGAAAAGCTTTCCGACAGAGACACCAAAGCAGCAGCCATGAATTCAGACCGGGCACTTGCGGAACGGGGCCCGGTCATTCAATGGTGGCTCCATCTCATGCTATCCACTATTCAAAACTCGACTTTATAGCACGGATTATTGATTCGGCTACCAATTTTCAAATTCGCCTGGCGGATATAGATCCACATAGATCAGATACGGATCCGCCCCCTGCTCAATCAAGATCTCCTCGCTGAATCCCTCCAGGTACTCATCATTGATCACTGCCATCACCCGAAGATACAATGGTGTTTCGACAGGCACCTCCAGACCGGATGCCGCTTCGTAGAAGTAATGCTCCATCAGTACAAACGGAACCGTTGCCGTGCGGTTCAATCTCTCATTTGTGTACACCTCTACCGTGCCTTCAAACTGATCCGGGTACTCCATGACGCGATGATCATCAAGCCCCTTGAAAAGATCCACTTGATGATCTTTTATCCCCAGCTGTAATCCGGCAACGGGCTCCAGGCGTATGAGCCGATCTTCCGTGCAGTTTGAAAGCAGTACCGGCATCAAGACCATAAAAAACAAAATCCTTGAATATTTTTTCATTTGTTGAAATATAAATTTGATCTGATTATTCCCCATTTACAGAATATTGCGACTGATCTTGACCACGTACATGAAGCCCCGGTCCCCTTCTCCGCTACTTACGCTTCGCGATGTAATCACAGGCTGAATCAGGTTAAGCATGAATTCCGTGCCCAAAAACCGATACGAAACCCCGGCATTGATGTCTAAAAACAGAAAATCCTGACCCGCACTGGCATTCCTCATATCAAGATCTGTTCTGTCGTTGCTATATTGATGATACTTGTCGACACTGCCTTTGGAATTCGCGATAAGTGACCATCCAGCATTAATTATCAGTCCGCGAACAGTCGGATAACTTGCCGCCGAGTTCAGTAAAAAAGTGTTTCCATTGTTTACACTGTAGCGGACCTGCTCGGTTACATCAGTAAATGGATAATAAATTTCAAGATGACGGGTGTGAGATCCGCTGATCCGGTAGCTCATGGAGTTGGACAAATGAACCGGTCCGATCGCTGTCAAAAAGACATTGCCCAGTAAAATATCGGTTGTTCCTGTACCCAGTGGCACCAGATAACCCCCTGTCTGCTTGTTCGCATCACCCGTCGGAAGTTTCAGGTTGGCAATGAACCGGGTATGAAAAAAGCTTCCCGATAAACGATACATAGCCTTAATCTGCATATCACCCAGCCCGGATGTTGACTCCCGACCGTGGGCATACACCATGGTCCGCCGATAATAGAATGGAACAGACAAGTTCAGCGAGAGATCTCCGATGTGATAGCTGAGCGGCAATCGGAGAAACTTGCTGGTTGGCGTGAGAACCGTCTCTGCACCCAGACCGAAACTGCCAGGGAAGCGCGGATACTGCTGTTCAGGATCCCAATCCGTTTCCGATCCCGGATCTCCACTTCCATCATCGTCTGGTGGGCGGTCATATAAATCACTGCCACCAGGCAGATTGATATAGTTGTCAATGACCAGGGCATCCGATGCTATCAACTCACTGTTGGATGTGACTTTATCAACGCTTTCACTTATCAGATAAATGTCAACGTATTGCGCCAATGACATACTATGAAGTATTATCAATGCAATACATGCAAGTAAATATTTTTTCATACCCTAAGAGATTGTAAATAATATGGGATGTTTATCTGGCCTATTTAATGAAATATCCATTGACAATCAATATGATTAGCATAAATTCCATCTATAATATTCAGAGATTCCTCATCTTTTACGTATTGTAAGCATCTACACGACACGCACACAAAACGACGGTCAGGTTGAACAGCTTGCTGCTATGGACGCCCTGATTCAACATACTTCAATCCCTGGTATTCGTCAGGAGATTGTAAATGCCATTTCCCAACAGGATTCCCCCATCGTAGAGTTGCATTGGCCGATGCCATTCAAAACATCCGTTAATGAATGGCTCGTTGGTGATGTGAATGAGGGTGGACCCGGATACCGCTTTAGCAACCTGCGGGGAAATATTTTTCATCAGACATAGATACTTTTTCAGCAATTCTGGCTGCGAGCAATTCCATGATGGCCGGTCATCCTCCAAAAACCGGTCACTATCTTCTTTATGAAGCGTTTTTTAAATCTAACCGTTGTAGAAAGAGTTTTTTTTTATCATCTTGCTATAATTGTTGTATCCGGGCAGCCAGAATTATTTTCACGGCAGTTATCGGCATTATTCTTCTACACGTGCTCCAGTTATTCAACAAAGTATCATCATTTTAAAAAAACAGCGAAATATTTGCCATTTGGACAGCTTTGGAGGAGGCAGCCTATGGCCAAAAAAAGATTCGAGACGAGTTGGAAAGCAAATAGGGAAGAATATTTTTTGTACCATAGGGGCCGTGAAATCAGCAGCCACACACGTTTCCACTGGGCAGGTGATGACATTCTTGTTTTTTATCCCATAACCAACTGCACTTATCTGCTTCGCGATTTTGAATCGTACCGCGACGGAAAAATGCGTCCTGCCGAAATCATATCCACCAACGCAAAAACAACGCACATTATAAAAAAGGGCAATCGGTTTGTGCTGCTTCACAAAGGAGAACCCTATCAGGAAGAGACCGCCCGCACCTTCATCGATCACATCCTGGTCATCTACGACAAGCGGCATAAGGTTACCCGGTTTATAAGCAGTTTCAGAAATCGTAAAGAAGGGCTCCTGCCTGCCGACTCCTATTTGTCCATCGAAAGGTCTGAAGCCCTGTTGGGTATTAACCATGACGACAGCTTCCAGATAATATGGCGCGGTCGAGAAATAAGCTATATGCTTGACAGTCATGACTTCGGCCCTTATCGATTTTTCTTCCAACCCAAATCTAAAACGGTCTTCATCATTTCCAACAGCCAGTGGAGAACATGGAAGAGTGCAGCGATCAATGCCTTATCTGAATTCGATGCCTGGGTTGTATTAAGCGACGGCCAGCATTTTTTTCAGGATAATCCTACGCTCTGGCTACATTCCGGTGGTGTAAAATATCTGTTTCATGATGGCAATATGAACCCTGAAGGCGTGCAACCCCAACCTATGGGCATTCACGGAGTCATCTATTTGACGGATACAAACAGGAGCCTGATTTTGGACTCCTTTTTCAAGTCTCCGGAAGATGAACTGTTCCAGGCTGTTGATGCAAATCAGTATTTCAAAAACCAAATGGCAAAGCACATACCGGTTGCCGGCTCACGTGACGAAACGGAAATGTCGGGTAACAGGCGTATCAAAAAGCAGAAAGTCGATGGGAATCACTATTTCTGGACTCGCGGCGATGATGGGGTCCAAATGGTATACAAGGGTAACAATATCCTTGACACCTGTAAGCTGGTGAGACTGCCGTGGGACGGTCTGCTCGTCTATCACAAACCGGTGGAGACCACTCTGCACCTGAAAGATGTTGAAAACAGCCGAAAAGATTACCTTCAAACAGCAGAAATTGTCAGCCAGAACACCCCTCTTGTTGTTACCAAAACCACTGACAAGAAGTTCCGGCTGTACTGCAAGGGGGAGTCCTGCCTTCATCACATGACGGAAGCAGAATTGCTTGGCAACGATTTGATCATTCATTTCCATGAAATGGGAACGGCAAGAGCAAGAGGATTTTTCCGGTGTGAAGCAGAAACCCTGATCCCGGCTGTATTTGATTCCCAAGAAGAGTAAATTCGGCTATTGCCCATGGAAACACCGATCAAAAACCTGTTCGCAGACGAAATCAACCTGACGCATGACAGCGACACGGCGACACGTCTTCGTGATGAAATCTCTGACTGGTCAAATGCCATACCCCATCATCCCTTTACAAACTTTGGTGAGCAAATCCACATCAAACAAATTGTTTTTCGTCCGGCTTACCGATTTCTGTTGCATGTCCAGTATGAGAAAAGGAGTGTTAAAGAAAAATACCGGCCATTTTGGGGTGAGGAACTTCCAACCGCCAGAATTACGCGTCCCGAATCGGTAAAAGCTTCTGAAATGGACATGCCGATTCCACCGGGCTTTTCCACCAATGAGCAATCCCATGATGTCTGGGACAGCGAAAGAGCGATCGACTGTAAAACATGTACAGCTAAGGGCACCCTCACATGCCATAATTGCAAGGGCGAGGGACAATTCACTTGCCTGGATTGCAGCGGAGACGGCAGCTGTCAGTGTCAAAACTGCTCGGGCAGCGGGAACATTACCAACACCATCAGCTATACCAGAAAAGCCGATTCCGGTACATCCAAAACAGGCAAACAAACGATCTATGAGACCGTTCGGGAGAAATGCAAGGTCTGCAGGGGAATCGGAAAAATCAGCTGCTCGAAATGCTCCGGCCATGGCCACGAAATATGCAAGATCTGCGAAAGCAAGGGTACGCTGGAGTGCCCGACATGTCGCGGTACCAGAAAAGTTGTTGCCTGGTTCAGCGTGCAGCAACAGCTTACCAGCTTCAGGCTGCAAGAGCTGATGCACAATACGGCTCTGCTGAACGATGAGATCTGGCAGGATTTTAATCCGCCCGATTACGAGATTCGCAAGGATCCGGTTTTTACAAGGACCGAAAACAGGCTGCCGGTATCTCTAGAATTGCTATTGTCGGGTAGCAAAGACAGCGAGGGTCAGACTGACGAACCGGCGTTCGAACAGTCGCCCGATACAGCCGAACCTAACCGCACCTGGCACACTTTGAAAACCGAGGCCAAACGCAAAATGCATGATGATGGCAGTCGCATCATCAGAGAACAGCTGACCATTTCCCAGCTGGATGTCTACCATGTCACCTACTCGTTCCAGGACGAGACTTTCGAGCTTTTGGTGTATGGAAGAAGCAATGAAATCCACGCCCCTAAAAATCCGCTCCAGCGTGTCCACGACAACTTTCTTGAAAAAGGAAATGAGCTGCTTTCAAACAGAGACCTGGTTCTCGCTGGTGATTATCTCAACCTGGTACGCGAGATGAATCAGGTTAATTATGCTGACAGAACTGCCGGGGAAATCACCAGCAAAATCGAAGAGGCAAGCGAACTGACCCTTAAGGACTATAAAACGGGATTCTGGATTGGCGCTCTGGTTTGCATGCCCATTGTCGCGTGGCTGCTTTTCGGACTTGTGCAGGGTCCGGGATTCCTGATGCCCGAGCTCAATGAATTCGCGCAGTCCCGGTATTGGATACAGTCCGTACACCCCTGGGCTGTAAGCTTTACATACCTGCTGCTTGGAATTGTTTTGGCCCAAAGGAGCGTCACACATTTTTTTGAGGATATATACAAAACACTGCGAACGCACTCCAGGGCAGGGCGCATTTTCCTTGGAACCATTCCTGCCGCAACCGAATCGGCTATGTTTGGCCTGGTCTTTGCCCTTTTAGACCTAAGTGGTTTGTCCCTGCTGCTTGATTTTGCAGCCTATCCGGTTTATCTGATTGGAGGCTGGATCTTATGAAAGTATATCCAAAATATGGCCATCGGAAAGAGCTGGTTCCCGAAGCCACACCCTTCTCACAGACCTTCCGATCCTTTCTGGAGAAGCGTATGGCACGAATTTTCTGCAGAGAAAATATGCTATGGCTACCGGTATGGCTGACATTTATTCTGGGAGGCTACATCGGACTGCACCGATTTATCTCACTGAATATCGGACGTGCTGTTCTGCAGCTTGTGCTTTTCCTGGTTATCATGCTCTACATGTTTTTCCTTGATATCTCCGGACTGATCTATTATCTGGAAATTCCACTGCATCTTGTATTTTGGGCAATAGGCACAGCCTGGGCAATTCTATGGCTCATCGAATGGAAAAATATCTTTTTCTCCGATGATATTTACCTTCATCAGTTTGACCTCTACGGCACGCTGACTCTTTTTCTGGCCACCATCCTGCTCTATCAGTGGATCTACCTCAATTTTGAAACGCTTCCGCTGCTTCCCCTTATCATTGACTGGATCCAGGTTCAAGGCACCTGGCTGAACGAAATCATTTTCCCTTCCGCAGAACTGCCTGTCGAACCGGCTGGCGGATTCCAGCCATCCCTCATTGTTTTTTTCTGAATGATATAATCATGGCAAGATGATATATTGCATGATATGAAACCAGTCACAAACCATTTGTCAGAACGGATTCAGATCGGCATGGTAAGCGCATCCGGAGTGCAAAACAGCCGCATGCACCAGGCCATTGAAGAGCGCATATCAAAACTCGTTAAACGTCGCGGCGGACCCCTGCCGGAAACAGAAGACGCCTTTCGCAAAGCCTGCCGGGATATGCTTCGCATTGGAAGCTACAAGCCTACGGGACGCGGCAAACCGGCATCTGAATACCTGCTGCGCGCTGCATCGGAGGAAGCCTTTCCAAGGATCAACCCGGTCGCAGATATCAATAACTACATATCACTGGCTTATCTGGTACCAATATCTCTCTGGGATGTGGACAAAATAAAAGATGCCGATTCCTGGCTGTTCCGTGCCGGATTGGAGAATGAGCAGTTTGTATTCAACCCATCCGGACAAGCCATCGGTTTACATGATCTTGCTTCCGGATTTGCTGTCATAGAAGGGGTGGAAACTCCGATCGTCACACCCGTTAAGGATTGCCAGCTTACCAAAACGGATGGCAATACCAGTAATATCGCTGCTGCCGTTTATTACCCGGCTTTCTGGTCCGGTGCACCCGGGTTGCCAGATATCCTTCAGGAGTTTTCCGGGATATTGAAAGAAATCTCCGACCATGTGGAAATCGCCATCATCATATAACGGCCAATATACCGATGATTGCCGAACTACTTGTGATCGCCATACTGCCTGCCCCTGGTGGCAGTTACTGATAAATTATTAGAATTTCTGAATATTTTAAAACTACTTTCCAAATAACATTATATTACTTATACTTACGCATAACCTGGACCGGGTTAATCACCGGCCTCATTTGCAACTTTACTAACTTTCCATGTCATGATGGCAAAAAAACACATTACATCCATAGTCGCGCTACTCATGTTGCTTGTTGCAGCTGCCAATGTCTGGGCGCATCCGGGACACGGTGACTCCAGCGGCCATTCCCTCATGCACTACCTTATTGAGCCGTTTCACTCCCTTCCCCTGATTGCAGTCATCGTGCTTTCTGTTGTCATTTTTCTGATGATGTATTCCAGAAGAAAAAAACGCGCTGTAAATCAAGCATGATCAACAGGTTTTAATTGTTAGCCGGTCGTGTCCCTGCTTACTTCAGATTCAATCTGGGTACGGAATCTGCCTTGGCCTGCGCCGTCCCCTCTTCCGGTACCAAGGCCTGTTCCCTGACCTGCACCGTCCCCTCTTCCGGTACCAAGGCCTGTTCCTTCTCTGTGTATTTCTGACGGGGTATCACTTTTTACTGTTTCCGTCT
>SLLP01000063.1 GCA_007133995.1 Balneolales bacterium | reverse complement strand
GGCTGGCGCCGAAGATCTCGAGCATCCCTGCCTGATTGGCCCCGCCGCCGATCCAGCTGCCGGCCACGGTGGCCAGTCCGCGCCAGACGGCATCCGGACCCGCACCACCGACCAGGTCGGGGGCGAACGAAGAGACAATGAGAATGGCCAGCGGTCCGCCGATCACGATGCCGGTGGTCCCGGCCAGGAACATGATGATCGCCTTGGGGCCCAGCTGCATCACCCCCTTCAGGTCGATGCTGAGCGTAAGCAGCACCAGGCTGGTGGGCAGCAGGTAGCGCGAAGCGACATAGTAGAGGTTGGATGCCTCACCGTCAATGACCCCCAGCGTGTTCAGGATCGAGGGGATGAAATAACAGAGCAGCAGCGACGGAACATAGGTGTAGAATTTCTTCAAAAATGGTTTATCACTGCTCTGGGTGATGAAAATGACGGCAAGAATACTTGCCAGGATACCAAGTACAATGGCGTCATTGGTGAAAACGGCTGTGCTTTGTGTCGCTTCGTTCATCTGAATTGAAATTACGTTTTCAAGAGCAGCGTGACTGGATCAAGGGACATAAAATAGCAGTTTTCAGTTCAAAACATAACATTTTTCGTTACGCAACGGATGGTTTGCAAGTGGATGTGGAAGAGTCTGTGGCAATAGTGGTTATAGTGGCAGATGTGGAAGAAAAGTTTGCCCGTGATGACCAGGTTTATCCCCGGGTAAGAATATTCCAGATGACTTAGATATCATTGGATTCGATATCGCCGGTCTCAAGAGCTTCGCGTATTAGTTTGTCCCGCTTGCGGCTTCCGCTTTTGATACCAAAATAGGCGCCCGCCAGAACAGAGAGGGTAATCATTCCGAAAAATATGACAGCGGCACCGGGACCGCTGAAGAGATTCGTAAGCAGCGAGAGGATGACGGTGGGAAGTATCAGTACAATGGCAAGTATGTAGGGGTAGCGCTCCATCTCGAATGTGCGGCTGCAGAAACGGCGGCCAAGGGCGAAGCTCAGATTCAGAAAAATGAGGATGAAACCAAGGGCAAAGACCGAACCGGCGATGTCAGGGAGTTCGACAAATGGAATGAGTGCCTGGGTGAAGAAGAAAACAACGACACCCAGAAGCAGGGTGGCGCCGGTAAAAGCGAAAGCGCGGGCAATTTGTTGCTTGGTGTCGGACATGTGATCAATCTATATCATGCTGTCGGCTGGTTGTGATGTCGGCTGATTATCCTATCGGCTGGATATCCAAACTTCGGGATCCAGATTGGTGTTATGGTCGCGTATCATGAAGAAGAGGGAGGTTCCGCGGAGCGAGTCCTCATCACCGGACCGCCCGATCACTTCCCCTTTCTGCACAAACCGGTTTTGTCCGACCGTGATGTCGGTCATATTGCCGTATACGGTGATGTAGCGGCCGTGCTTGACGAAAATACAGTTCCCGAATCCGGGGATCGGCTGCACTGCAAACACATAGCCGTCGTGTACCGCACTTACTTCGCTGCGTGGTTCGGCGAGAATTTCGATGCCCGGGTTGTCGATACGCGTGCCGTACACCGGGTTGACCCGGTTGCCGAACCGGGCGGAGACGACCCCGGAGTTCACGGGCCACGGCAGGTCGCCCTTGAGCTGTTCAAATGATTGTTCCAGGGTTGCAAGCAGTTCGTCGCTCGGAAGCTCCGATTCATGCAGCGGGGTCGAATAGCGCGCGATCTGCGCTTCCCGCTCCCGCCGGCTGCGGATGTTTTCGGCACTGGCCAGGCGCCTCATCCGCTCCTGCTCAAGCCGGGCGAGCCGCTCCTGCTCGGCGGCACGTATGCGGCTCTCTTCTTCAATCAGGTCCGAAAGCGTCTCCTCAAGAGTGCCTGCTTCCCTGCGCGTGGCGGTCAGGCGCTGTTCCAGCCTGTCGCGGTCGCGTCTCAGTTCGGCTACCTGCCGCTCCTGGGCCTGGCGTCTTCGCTCCAGCGCTCCACGCTCCTGCTGCATCTCGGCGATATTCTGCTGACTTCTCCTGCGCGCATCATCAAGCTCTTCGCCACGGATTTTCAGCTCATCCTGCATGGCGGTGATCTGCTGCGCCTGATTCTGTCGGTACTCTTCAAAGCGCTGAAGGTAGTATGAGCGCACCAGCATCTGGTTGAAGGAGGCGGAAGCAAGCAGAATCAACTCATCGGGCATGCGCCCATGTTTGTAGATATACGTGAGCGTAGTTTTGTAATTTTCAATGATTGTGTTGAGATCTTCGGTCAGATCTGCAATCTGCTGCTGCGTAATCTCGAGCTCCTTCCGGATGGAGGCCCGCTCTTCTTCCATATTCTGCAGCACCGCGTTACGCAAGGCGATCTCCTTGCGCAAGTTCTGGTACTGTTCGTATATGCTCGTGTAGGCATCGGTCGCTTCGGAGATCTGCTTCTCAAAACGCTGAATCTGATCGCGAAGTGAGGTGATCTCGTTCCTGGCATCCTCCTGTTGCTGTTGAAGCTCAATGCGGATATTCTGATAGTTCTGCCCGTACAATGCCGCCGGTGTCGCAGCGATTGCCAGAATAAAGGTTAATATGGACAGGATTGTCCGTTGTTTCATAGCCGGATGAGTTCAATGTCCCCGGGAATACCGGGATCAAATTCCAGTTCGGAGGGATTCACTTCAAGCGCTCGGATAACAAGAAAAATATTCGATTTTTCATCGGAACTCAAGATTTGGATGCGCCTTGGCAGCCGGAATCCCTCAATTTCCGCAAAGTTGTCAAAATTGAATGTGCTGTAGGCTTCGGGATGATGCGTCCGGCGCTCGGTGCGTCGAAGTGTCATTCGGTCGCGACTGATGTAGTGCTGTTCGCCGTGGCGTGTAAAAACCAGATAATAATCATCACTTTCGTATATATCCTCAATTTCGCCCGGTTCGGTGATGGGGTGGAGCATACGGATGAGATTCATGGCGCCGATGCCGTTCAGGTAAAACCATGCCGCATCCTCATGTGACATTTTGTGCGCTACCTCTTCGATACGGTTGTAGATGATCACGGAATCGGGATCACTGTAGATGCGTCCACCCTCGATGCCCAGGTTGTTACTAATGAGAAGGAGGCTTTGGTTTCGATCGGAACGGAAACGGATATTGGCGCGCTCGGTATGACCAGGTTCGCTGATCTGGACAGCGGCGCGCCCGCTGATGGCGCTCAGGGTATTATTTTCTTCCGCATACCGTTCGTAAAACAACTGTTTTTCGATTTCTGACGGGACAAATGTTCCTGTCTCGAGCTGCAGGATTTCAGAGGGGGCACATCCGGAAAGGATCACAAGTAGTGCAATGACAGCTGCATACTGTGATTTGCATGACAGCATAAATCTGGCAGGAGTGGGGAAGCGAACTCTGCGGGGGGGGCTGCACGAGGTTCCGGATAACAGCGCATTGTTCCGAGGTTTCACCATCTCATTTGTTGATATGGAGACGCTCTTTCAGGTGCGTCCGGTTTTCGTCTTTGTCGTAGGCTTTCCGCCACCAATACATTGCCCGGTCCGGCTCATCCATTTTGTCGTACACATCCCCCATGTGCTCCAATACATCCGCACTGGCTTCACCGGTCTCAATGGAAGCCCGGATGTATTCATGAGCCTTCTCGTAATCGCCAATTTTGAAGTAAACCCATCCCATGGTGTCGAGAAATGCGGCATTCTCCGGGTTAAGTTCGAGCGCTCGCTGTGCCATCTTCATGGCCTCCTCCAGCCTGATATTCCGCTCGGACAGATAGTAAGCATAGTTATTCAGCGCGACATCATTGTCCGGATCCAGCGTGATGGCCTCCTCGTAAGCGGTATCAGCCGCGTCCCATTCGTCCAGTGAGGCGTATGCATCCCCGAGTGTTCCAAAAATGATGGAACGGAATTGGGAGCGTGAAGGAAGTTCGGCTGCTGCACTCAGAAATTTGGCTGCTTCACCGTATTCTTCTTTGAGGAAATAGGAGCCACCTTTGAAAAAGAGGACAAATGCATCCTCTGGTATGAATTCATCGGCCTGCTGCGCGGCGACAATCGCCTCTTCGTACCGGCCTTCGATGTAATAGGTCTGCACCAACTGTCGCCAGGCGGCGTCGTTTTCCGGCATCAACTCCGTTGTGCGTCTGAGGTGGTGCAACGACTGGTCGCCATCGTCTGATAGCAGGTAGAATTCGGCGGCCATGGCGTGGGTCATGCCGTTCTCGGGCTCGTTGGTGAGAAGGCTGTCAATGAGACTTGCAGCGGTGTTATGAAGCTGCCTGTTATCAGGGTCATTTGAATACCGACTGAGTATATATTGTACAATTTCCAGCTTGTTGCTGAGTGAAACACCCGGATCGCTCACGAGTCCAAGCAGCAGTCGGCCTGCCATATCCCACTCCTCGCGCATGATATGGATGTCGGCAAGATTGACCAATGCTTCGGGATGATTCGGGTTGCGCTGAAGCACCTTCTCCAAAAGCTCCATGGCATCGTCGGTCCGTTCATCATCAAGGTAAAACTGACTGAGCATCAGCAGCGTGTTTACGTTGCCCCGGTCCAGCTCGAGCACTTTGTGTAGTTCATTAATGATGGCGTCGGTGTCGTCGAGACGGGTAAAATTGCTGATGCGCTGGAAGTAAATAGAGCGATCAGGGCCCAGCAGATCAAGAATGCGCTGGTAGGTCTCATTGGATTTCTCATAATCGCCCTGAGAGGTCTGGATACGGGCCTTGGTATACAGAATCTGGATATCCGATGGATGGTAAGCCAGGGTCAAATCAAGCTGGCGGATCACCTCCCCGTAGTCACCCTCGGCACGCAACCCCTCCACGAGCTGAAGGCGATACCATTTGTTTTCCGGTTCCAGTTCAACAGCCCGGCGACTGTAAAAAACGCTGCTGGCCGGATCCTTTTTCTCCATATAAAGCTGCGAAAGGGCATAATTCACACCCGGAGTATCAGGGATGATGGTGTGGGCTCGCGAAAGCATCCGTTCGGCCGATTCGGTATCGTCGAGCTCCATGGCGGTTATGCCGCGAATAAAATAGGTGCGCGCACGGATCTCATCATCGGGTGATACGGGATCCCCGGTCCGGCCGGATATGCGTTGTTCAGCCGTTCCATCTCCGGCAGGATAGAGCCGTTCTCCGGTGTCTGTTGCCGTTTCACTTGTAGAACAGGCAGATAGCGTCAGCGCCGATAGAACTATGGCAGCAGCAATGTGGACAAACAGGATCGTTCGCAATGACATTTGATTCTATTTCGGGTAATTCATATAAGGTAACGAATTACACCGAACTATGGTACAGTGCTCTGAAAGATCATTTCTTCATAACATCCAGGGATGTGTTCAGAATTTTCGCAGGATAGATTCGGTCTGGGAAACATACATTCCGCCGAAAAGGTTGACATGTACCAGCAGGGGATAAATATTATAGATATCACGGCGCTCTGAAAAACCGGGTTCGAGCGGAAACTCCTGTTCATAGCCTTTGTAGAAGCCGCTTCCGAATCCACCGAAAAGGGTTGTGAAAGCGAGCTCGGCCTCGCGATGCCCGTAATAGACGGCTGGATCTATGAGTACCGGCTGGTTGTCATTGTCACATATATAGTTACCGCCCCATAGGTCGCCGTGGAGCAACGCCGGGCGCTCTTCCGGCAGAAGCTCGTTCAGCGTGCTGCAGAGTCTGTCCAGCGATTTTCGTGCAGCACCGGTAAAATGTCCGCTCTCCTGTGCCATCCTGAACTGTGGCTCCAGGCGGCACTCGGCAAAAAAGGAGATCCAGTCGTCGCGGTATTCGTTTTTCTGCGGCAGCCTGCCGATATAGTTGTCGTGGTAGAGTCCGAACTGCGGTGCGGTCTGCCGGTGAAGACGTGCCAGTGAACGGCCGAAGCGAAGATCGAAATCGCCGGATGAGCGGCCCTCTTCCACAAAAGAAAGAACAAGAAAAACGTGCCCATTGTCATGGTCATCGGTGAGCCCGTGTACATCGGGAATGTGCAGCCTTTCGCCGGAGTCGGCAGTTTTTTCAGTTGCATCAGCCAGCAGTTTGAGACCCAAGGCCTCTTTTTCAAACATATCATTCAGGGCAATCCGGTTCTTTTTCACAAAAAAGGATTGTCCGTCCGTCAGCGTCACTTTCACTGTTTCATTGATGCAACCTCCGCCAACAGGTGAAATATCCCGGATATCGCTTTGGAATTGCTCAATGAAGTATTTTTGCAATGCATTTGGGTGCTTCATAAATACGTTGGTCAGGATTTCACGTGAGGTCGAATTGCTTCAAGCAGTGATTCGCAACTGCGCATTACAATCTCATAAACGAGCTCAAAGCCGTTAATTCCGCCGTAATAGGGGTCCGGAACTTCCTTATCGCCGGGTACCGGGTCAAAATCCCTCAGGAGGAATAATTTCTCATGATACTGGCTCTTGCGGTCAAGCCGCTGCAAATCACGCAGATTTTCCTTGTCCATGGCAATGACCAGATCGAAATAGCCGAAGTCGGTGTACTCGAATTTCCGCGCCTTTGAGTTGAGAGATACTCCGTTCTGTTCAGCAATTATCCGGCTTTTGCTGTTGGCCGGTTCTCCGACATGATAAGCGGCTGTGCCTGCGGAATCCACCTCCAGCAGTGCAGAAAGTCCTTCACGGTTGACAATGTGCTGGAAAACGCCCTCTGCCGTCGGGCTGCGGCAAATATTGCCGAGACAGACGAAACAGACTTTGAGTGGATCCTCTTTTGTAACTTCCTTAAGAGATAACTTTGTAACGGGTTGCATGTTAGTGATTTATTTTGGATTAGTGAACGTTTTTTCAGTTCGTAACACATAAAAAAGCCAAAAACGGTATTAAAGAGCTACTTTTTTTATAACTTTCCAATTCGTGATTTTTTATTGCCGCCTGATGCAATTACCTTTCAATTCAGGACCAGAATATATACATATGATCTGTTTAAAATCTCATGATTTATAACGTCACCCACGATTTGCGAATCATGTGGATCAATAAGCATATAGAGCATTCAAAATGGTACGAACTTACTATGGCCGGCAGGACTGACCTGTCCTGAAAGTTTTGTATATTTACGCTCTTATTAAAAATTCAGTAGTGAACCCTTTCTCGTTGTATGAGCAAGAAATTCAAAGAAGTTAAACAGTTACAGTACTCCAAGACCGAACTTGAAGTTCTGGATTGGTGGAAGGAGAATGATGTTTTCGCCAAAAGTGTGGCCACAAGACAGGATGGAATTCCGTTCACGTTTTATGAGGGTCCGCCTACTGCCAACGGTCGCCCTGGCATCCACCATGTGCTCTCACGCACTGTGAAGGATCTTTTTTGCCGGTACAAGACGCTCAAGGGTTTCAAGGTGGACCGCAAGGGAGGGTGGGACACACACGGACTTCCTGTGGAAATTGAAGTGGAAAAGGAGCTTGGTTTGCAGGGTCGGACGCAGGTCGAGGAATACGGTATTGCCGAATACAACGCCAAGTGCCGCGAAAGCGTGCTGCGGTACACAGGCGAATGGAACCGCCTCACTGATCGCATGGGCTATTGGGTGGACCTGGAAAACCCGTATGTCACCTTCGACAATAATTATATCGAATCGGTCTGGTGGGCGCTGCGGCAGTTGTTTGACAAGAATTTGATCTACAAGGGGTATAAAATTCAGTGGTATTCTCCCGGTAGCGGCACGGTTCTGAGTTCGCACGAGGTGAGCCTCGGCTACCGTGAGGTCCAGGATCCGTCGGTTTTCATCACGTTTCCCGTGGATGGGGAGGAGCGAACGTATTTCATGGCCTGGACCACCACGCCCTGGACGCTCATCTCCAACATGGTGCTGGCGGTGCATCCTGAGCTGGACTACGTAAAGGTGCGTGTGGAGCACAACGGTGAGGAAGCCTGCTACTACCTTGCGAAGGAATTGGCAACCAAAGTGCTGGGCGAAGGATATGATGTGGTGGAGGAGCTCAAGGGGACCGATCTTGTCGGACGCACGTACGAGCCCATGTTCGATTATGCGCTCAAGGAAATTTCCAGAGATCAGGCCTGGCGTGTGGTTCCGGCCGATTTTGTGACTTTGGAAGACGGAACCGGTATAGTGCATATTGCACCGGCTTTCGGCGCCGATGACTATGATATATGCAAACGTGAAGACATCCCGATGTTCAATCCGATCAACAGGGAAGGCCGGTTCGAATCCATCGTGGATGATTTTGCCGGAGAGTGGTTCAAGGATGCCGACAAGGGTATTGCACGCAATATCAAGGAGAGAGGCCGGATGTTTCGGCACGAGACCTTTATCCACAATTATCCGCATGACTGGCGCAAGGGCACACCGCTGATGTCCTATCCTGTGGAGTCATGGTTCATAAAAACCACGGCTGTACGTGACCGGATGGTCGAACTGAACAAATCCATCAACTGGAAACCACCGGGCACCGGAACCGGTCGTTTTGGTGCCTGGCTGGAGAACAATGTCGACTGGGCCATCTCGCGCCAGCGATACTGGGGTACGCCGCTTCCGATCTGGGTGAATGACAACAATCCCGATGACATCGTCTGCATAGGCAGTATTGAAGAGTTGACGCAGAAAGCCGGTCTTGATTCCGCCGAAGAACTTGACCTGCACCGGCCCTATATCGACAAAATCACCTGGGAGGCCGAAGATGGCGGTACCATGCGCCGCGTACCCGAACTGCTGGACGTCTGGTTTGATTCGGGAGCCATGCCGTTCGCCCAGCATCACTATCCGTTCGAGAACAAGGCGGAGTTCAAGGAGCTATTTCCTGCCGATTTCATCGCCGAGGGCGTGGATCAGACCCGTGGCTGGTTCTACACCCTGCACGCCATTGCCACCATGCTGTTTGATTCGCCTGCCTACCTGAATGTTGTGTCAAACGGACTCGTTCTGGATGCCAAAGGCGAGAAAATGAGCAAAACGAAGAACAATGCGGCCGATCCGTTCGATGTGATCAGCCGTTTTGGTGCCGATGTCACTCGCTGGTACATGATGAGCAACTCTTCACCCTGGGAGAACCTCAAATTCAGTGAGGACGGGCTTCAGGACACCCAGCGCAAGTTCTTCAACACGATGGTGAGCACCTACTCGTTTCTGGCGATGTATGCCAATATCGACAAATGGACCTATTCCGGGGTACCGATTTCCTACTCTGACCGTTCGGAAATGGACCGGTGGATCATATCAAGGCAGTTCACCGCCATAAAAAAGGTGGATACATTCATGGAAGATTACGAGCCCACGCGTGCGGTTCGTGAAATTGAGCGTTTTGCAGATGATTTGAGCAACTGGTATGTGCGCCGCAGCCGACGCAGGTTCTGGAAAGAGGGAAAAAGCCTGGACAAGACGGCTGCTTACCAGACACTTTATGAGTGCCTGGTGAACCTGGTCAAAATTGCCAGTCCGATCGCCCCGTTTATCTCGGAATGGGTGTACCGGAACCTGAACATGGTGACCGGTTTTGAAGAGGAATCGGTGCATCTGACCTTCTATCCCGCCGTCGAGGAGACGGCGATCGACCGCGAGCTGGAATACCGGATGGATATGGCCCGAACCATCTCCTCGATCGTCCTGCGTATCCGGAACAAGATCAATGTAAATGTGCGGCAACCGCTTGCCAGGCTGATTGTTCCTGCAAACAGCGAAGAACAAAGAAAGGCGATAGATTCCGTAAAAGATATTATATTGGATGAGGTAAACGTTAAGCAGATCATGTACGTTGCCGACGATTCGGGGATCGTCCAGAAAAGTGCAAAACCCAACTACCCGGTTTTGGGTAAAAAGCTGGGCAAGCGGATGAAAGCTGTGGCAGCGGCCGTACAGGAGCTTACAACCGGACAGATAACCGAATTTGAAACAACAGGGCAATGGCAGGTCGATTTGCAGGATGGAGACCCTGTCACCCTGTCTATAGAAGATGTGACGATAACACGACACGGTCTTGAAGGCTGGTCAGTGGAGACGGAATCGGGGGTTACCGTAGCATTGGATACGGAACTCGACGAGGACCTCATCCGCGAAGGGCTTGCACGTGAGATAGTGAATCGTGTGCAGAATATGAGGAAGGAAGCAAATTATGAGCTTACCGACCGAATTGATATCTTTGTGGACGGCGATGATGAAATGAGGTCATCTGTTGAGTTCATGAAGGAATATGTTAAACGGGAAACGCTTGCCGAGGTGATCGAATTCGGCAAGCCTAGTGACTTCGATTTTATCAAGCAGTGGGAAATTGATGATAAAAGTTGTACCATTGCGATTCAACGTAACACCAACTATTAATCCTCTGCAG
>SLLP01000251.1 GCA_007133995.1 Balneolales bacterium | reverse complement strand
GTGTCCGCCAGTTGATGGTGGTTTCACCCAAATCCGAATTGATATATGGCAAAAGATCCTTTGAATGGATTACTCCAATTATGTTGTCCAGATTGTTTTCATACAGCGGTAGCCTGGAGATGCTTTTTTCACGTATGAGATCAAGAACCTCCCGAAGGGTATTTTTTGTATTTATTGCCGAGATATTCACTCGTGAAGTCATGATTTCCCGGACATAGGTGTTGCCAAACTCGATGACATTTTCAATGATTTCCCTTTCATCTCCATGTATGGAGCCATGCAGTTCGCCTACTTCTGCTATAGCCTTCAGGTCCTCCGAGGAAATGCTATCCGACGGACGTTGAATATTTTTCTCCAAAAAACGGGTACTTTTGGAAATCAACCGGGATAGCGGACCAAGAATGATAAAAAAGAAATAGAGCAACCCACTGAGTCTGCGGGAAGCGGCCATTGGCTTGTTAAGTGCAAGCAGTTTTGGTGTTATCTCAGCCAGAATTACGATTACGAACGTCAAAACAATAATCTCGATCGTAAAAACAATTACCTGGGGAAGGCCGAAAAGTGCTACCAGGCGGCCAGTAACCACAGCGGCTCCAACAGCGGTAACGATGTTTGCAAACGTATTACCAATAAGAACTGTGGCAAGAAGCTGGCGGGGTTTATCCAGCATGTAGAGCACCCTGGCAAGTGCCTTGTCTTTTTCAGCTTCCTTAACCGCTTTGCGATCGACCTTTTTATCGAGGGAGAAAAAGGCCACTTCTGACCCGGAAAAAAAAGCGGACAGAATAAGCCCAAACAGGATAATGACGATCAAAAAAATAAAATCGACCGGGTTTACCAGCAGAGTCTCAAAAGTACTGCCCTCCGCTGTTTCCCACAGACGGTTGCCGGCATCCGCTATCTGAATCACCAAGATGTTATTCAACAGTGTTAAGGAATCGGTCTATAAAATCAAATCATCGAAATCTAAGTACATTCCACATCGCATGCAATTAATTGCCGACCTGAGTGTGAAGAATTAAAAAAGGGACGGATCTCGAACCTAGGAAACCCGCCCCAATCGCAAAGTCAGTGTTCAGAATGGCAGATCATCATCTTCATCATTGCCTTCGCTGTCGTTGACGGAGATCTCTTCTTTTTTTGCGGTGCTGTATTCACCGGATCCGGAATCAGTTCGACTGTCCAACACCTGCATGGTAAGCGCCTTGATCTCGGTCATATACTGTTTCTGACCATCCTTGTCTTCCCACGAGCGCGTCTGAATCGGTCCCTCAAAGTATGCCATGGAGCCTTTTTTCAGCAGTTGTTGACAATTTTCGGCCAGACGGCCCCAGGCAACAAGCCTGTGCCATTCTGTGATTTCCTGCAGCTCTCCGTTGCTGTCCCGGTACCGTTCATTGGTCGCAACCCTCATTGTTGCAAGCGCTGTGTTATTTTGCGTATAGCGGACTTCGGGGTCTGCCCCGAGACGTCCTATAATCATTGCTTTATTAAGTGATCCCATAAGTTGTGATATTTCGTTTCAGATTACCATCGGTACGGAATAGATCATTCTGCCTGCCATTCCTTACAATGAGAGGCCGATATTTCTGTGACCATTATGTTGCATCTGACAAAATGGTACACATTCCGCCGGCAATATTCAAAATATGATTCAGGAATAAACACCTGACCGCTCCATTTCCATAAGCTTGTTAATGCGCAGGCCGGTATCGGGGTGTGTTGAAAACAGTCTGCTCATACCACGGGCTGAAAACGGATTTACCGGAAACATGTGAGCAGTGGATTTCTGAGCCGTTTCAGAGGCCTGCATCGGCATGCGTTCCACCGACGCCTGGATCTTTCTGAGTGCACTTGCCAGGCTTTCGGCGCTGCCGCAGATTTCGGCACCCACACGATCCGCCTCAAATTCGCGTGTACGCGAAATGGCCGACTGAAGCATGGCTGCGGCCAGCGGTGCCAGTATGAGGGTCAGAAGCAAGACAATCGGGTTGGGACCGCTGCCATCACCGCGTCCGATCGGCAGGAATATGGCAAACTGTGCTATCATGGTGATGGCGCTTACTACCGTGGTTACAATGGTCTGGGTCAGGATATCCCTGTTCTTGATATGAGCGAGCTCATGGGCCATTACCCCCCTGAGCTCCCGTTCGTTGAGACTCTGCAAGATACCCTGGGTCGCAGCTACGGCAGCATTTTTGGGGTTGCGGCCCGTTGCAAAAGCATTGGGTTGCTGCTGCGGTATGATGTAGACCTTCGGCATCGGCAGGTTGGCATTTCGAGAAAGTTCATCCACCATATTGTAGAAACGGGGTGCATTGTCCCGGGTCACTTCCTGCGCACGGTACATTTTCAGCACAAGCTTGTCCGAATACCAGTAGCTGAAGAAATTCATAGCCAGAGCAATCCCCAATGCGATGATCATCCCCGTCTGACCGCCCAGCATACCACCAATTAATAAAAACAAAAGCGCCACAAGCGCCATAAGAAACACGGTTCTAAATGTGTTTTTGATCATTCCTTATTACCTCCTTATCAAATAATGATTATAATACGCCATTTTTTATGCCGTTTTTGTTTCTGATATAACTAACGGGATTAGAAAATTATTTCCCAGTCTGATAACAGTTTTTTTACCTCCGGCATTTCAAAATTTTTCGGTAACATTAATACAATTTTCTTATTCTTCCTGCTATTATAAACAGAGATTATGACCAGGTCCGGCCATCCATGCCGCTACGTTACGATGCAATTCCTGCACTTTCATGAAAAGGTCACTCCCGGCCACCTGCTCCCTAATGAACCACATTAACAACCCAACAAATCAACCAAACAGTTCTAACCATGTCACGAAATAAGGTTTCAAAAAACGGTGCTTTCAGCAGACGTGATTTTCTTAAAACCGGTGCGCTTTCCGGTATCGCCCTTGGATCCGGCACATTATTAAGCGGTTGTGCCTCCAATAATGGAAAGGCTCATCCCGGCGACGCAAAAAACATCATTTTCATGGTCAGTGACGGTATGAGTTCCGGCACCCTGACCAACACCGACCAATTCCTGCGCCGGAACTATGGCCGCCCGTCGAACTGGATTTCCCTCTATGAGCAGAAAAGGGTCGGCCGCGGTCTCATGGACATGTCCTCGGCCTCTTCAATCATAACGGACTCCGGTGCGGCCTCTTCTTCCTGGGGATGCGGCCAACGAGTAACCAACGGCCGTATTAACATGACCGATGAGGAGCAGGCGCTCAAACCTGTCCTCAAAATTTTCCGTGATGCCGGAAAAGCAACCGGCCTGGCCACCACCACGACCATCACGCATGCCACTCCGGCCGGCTTCGGCGCCAACGTCATGGCACGAGGCGACGAGGCCACCATTGCCACTCAATACCTGGAACGGGGCTACGATGTGCTTCTTGGAGGTGGGAACCGGGTTTACAGTCCGGATCGGCGAGACGACGGACGCGACCTTTACAATGAACATACCCAGGCCGGCTACAGGGTAGTTCGTAAAAGAGAGGATTTGAAGTCATTCAACGGCAGTGAAAAACTCCTTGGCATTTTCTTTAACGGCCACGTACCCTATACACTCGACCACATGAATATCGAGGAGTACCGACGCGACATCCCCACACTGGCGGAGATGACCGAAACCGCCATCCAGAGGCTGTCACGTGATCCTAACGGTTTCATCCTTCAGGTCGAAGGTGGCCGGGTGGATCATGCCGCCCACAGCAATGATGCCGGCGGGCTGATCTACGACCAGATCGCTTTTGACGACGCCATCGGCAAGGCGCTGGAGTTTGCCGAAAACCGGGACGACACCCTGGTCATCATCACCACCGACCACGGAAATGCCAACCCCGGCCTTAACAGTGGCGGTGATGCCGGTCTGGACCGTATCGCCGAATTCCGTCATACCAACAACTGGTGCCTGTCGCAACTCGATGAGAGCAGCTCAATCAGTCGCATCCGGGAAACGGTGGAATACGCCTCAAAAATCGAGATTCGCCGCGACGAGGCCGAGATCCTGAGAAAGACCATTGTGGATGAGTACGAGACCCTTTACCGCGCTATGAGCCGCCCCGGAAACGTATTGGGGCAGATTTTGGCCAACTACCTGTCTTTCAACTGGGTTGGAAGGTCGCACACTTCGGATTATGTGGAGCTGGGCGCCTACGGTCCTGGCAGCGATCGCATCAGGCCGTTCATGTTAAACACCGACATGTTCGATGTTATGGTGGAAATGGGCGGCGTGCAGGCCTATGCCGATCTGGAAACTTATCAGGAAGCATGATCGCAATGCAACCTTGTGCATGAAGCGCCAATGCGAAGCATCATTACTCAAGCAGTCTGAACATAAAGCATCCGTGGCACCTCACGGATGCTTTTTTTTGCCGGCAACGTTGACATAGGTGCGGTCTGATTCGCGCAGATTGGCACCTGCTATACGGATATTCCGTTTCAATCCCTCAAATTTCGCGCGTTTGACGGCACTCTGCCGGAACAGCTTCCGGTACTCCCGCAGATCAAGCTCCTCCCAAAAGTCGATGTCGCGATCTGCACTTTCCGGCCGCGCAAACAGACGCTGTTCGGAACCGCGCCGCGCCCTCCGGTTCCAGGGGCAGACGTCCTGGCAGATGTCGCATCCGAAGATCCACTCCCCCATCTTCTCATGATATTCCGGCGGTATCTCGTTGCGCAATTCGATGGTGAAGTAGGATATGCATTTGCTGCCATCGACTTTGTAGGGCTCATAAATGGCATCGGTTGGACACGCATCAATGCACCGCGTACAGCTTCCGCAATGGTCGGCCACCGGGTCATCGTAATCAAATTCCGCATCCATGACCATCTCACCCAGGAAAAACCAGGATCCCCACTTGCGGTTCAGCACATTGGTGTGTTTGCCCAGCCAGCCCAGGCCCGACTCCACTGCCCAGGCCTTGTCCAGCACCGGAGCCGTATCCACAAAAACACGCCCCTCCACCTTTCCGACAACCTCTTCTGTAAACGCAAACAGTTCGAACAGCTTTTCCTTGACAACCTTGTGATAATCCTCACCCAGTGCATATTTGGAGATTTTCGGGTTTTCACTGGCGAGCTGCCTACGGACCAGGTCGGGCTGATGATAGCTAATCATGACGGAAACCATCGTACAGGCACCCGGAACCAGTTTCCGCGGATCCACCCTTTTGTCGAAATGGTTTTCCATCCACTGCATGGTGCCGTGCCGGCCTTCCCTGAGCCACTGCTCCAAACGCGTCTCTTCCTCTTCGAGCCGGCGTGCGCGGGAGAATCCGACCGCATCGAATCCCAGCCGTAAAGCCTCCTGGCGGACCAACTCCGTGCGTTCCGTAATGTTCTTTACCATTCGGATCATACCTGCAGGTTATTTATTGGATGAATTGTCACAGGGTTCATCCTTTTCGGATCGGGTTTCATCACCATTTTCCACGATTGTATCCAGTTCCGCTTTCATAAGCTCTTCGCGAAGCAATTCCCGAAAATGGTCTTCGTCATCGGCCAGATCGCGCAGCTTCCACTGCTGCACCTGCACCTGCTGTTTTACAATTTCGAGTGATCGGTCCACCGCATCAACGACAAGCCGGTTGAGTTCCGTATCCTCTTCCTTGAGCAGGATGGCATCAAACAGGATATCGGCCGTTTCATCGATCAGAACCCGGTTGCGTTCCGAGGCCAGGTCCTGCATAATCCCGTTGATGACACTGAACACGATATCCCCGATAGCCTTCTCGATCGTATTCCTGACCAGAGAGCCGAATATCGGTATCTGCTCCAGGCGGGCGAACTCCTCGTTTTCGTCCACCGCGGTGTTAATCCGCTCCTGAACATAGCTTTGGATATCGTCGCGATAGCCATCATAGTTGTTCCTGGCTACTTTTTCGATGCGGTGCGACATCCATTCCACCAGTGATTCCCTCTGCGGCATCACCACCTCGTTGACAATCCGGTCCACCACAGGTCCGCCATTGCGCACTTCCTGCTGGATGTCGGTAAGGATATTCAGCGTCACCCTGTCGGACAGCTCTTCAAGCAGAACACCGTAATATTTCCTGGAAAAACGCACCGGTGCCGTTTCACTCAGATCAATGATGCCGTTTTTTTGGAGCCGGTACGTGATGGAAATGATCCTCAGCAAACGTAAAAAACGAAATCCGCCCAAGGGAATGCAGCCCAATAGATCATAAAAATGGATGAAGGGGAAGAAAAACCAGCGGTGGTACATGCGATGGTAGACAGCCATGGCCCATCGGATGAAAAACTCGGTCAGGAATACCGACACGAACATCAGGTCAATCAGTATGAATCGCGGGTGGATATTTGCGGCATACATGTCGGTAAAGGCCGGAGCAACCTGATACAGATAGCTGCGAATGAGATCGTATTCAAACAGCCAGTCAAACACAATCCAAACAAGGTTCACCACCAGCAAGGTGATCATCAGGAAATCAAGCAGGAAAAAGCCGATTTGCCCGCTTTTGCGGCCGGATTCATCTGAAGTTATCATGCCATGTGAATGTGTGGTCCTGTTTTCAATTCATGCCAAGATGATAACCTGATCACAGACAACTTTCAAAGGATGTTTTTCGATGCGGGATGAGAACCGTGCTTTACCCGCGAATCTCCAAAAAATTGATGAATTGCGTCCAAGTTGTATTTTCTGATTGTCAATTCTGATTGTATCTTCAGGGAAGCGGGGCAGGATAGCGCAGCGAGCTGCCGTCAGCCGGCCCTGGTCAACTCAGGCTTCAGGGCCGCTTCAGATCAACACCGTGTTCGTAATGCACTTGCACTTTTACAAAATTCGTCATCACAGCCATAGCCGGTTCGTGCTCCACGGGATCGCGGCAATCCTGCTGATTGCTCTAAGCCAGGGCGGTCCACTTGAAAAAATCAGTTCGGATGTCACCACCCGGGTCTGGCAGGATGGCGTTACCGTTCAGTCCACTTCTTCGCTTTTCTATCACACCGACGGAACCCTGATAATCCATTCCAGCGAACCGGAGGAACTGATAATAAGGACTAATCGGTTGGGTGAGATGTATGCCTATGACCCGGAAAACAACACTGTGGAGTACGAGCAGAATCCGGATATGAGCTCCGAAACGAGCCAGTTCTTTTTATTCTTCCAGGGACTCACGGACGATATGGGTTTGCGCAGGCTGGGTTTCCGGCAATCAGGCAGCGAATTTTCGGATGGCAATGATATCTCTTACTGGGATCCGCCCCCCGAACTGGTTTCTCAAATCTCCAGGGCAGAGCTGGTCCATCGGAACTACCGGCCGGTATACATTGCCATGCATGATATTTCAGACCGCATCATCCAGCAGACCTATTTTCATTCCTACACGGAAATACTCGATCATGATTTCCCGCTGAGAATCACCACCATCCAGTACGAATCCGAGCAGGACTCGGTAATTATGCAGACCATGTTTGACAACATTAAGGTTAACGAACAGGCTGACAGTCCATTTTTTAATTTTCAAATTCCCGATGATGCACAAATTATCCGATAGCTTTCGTGCTTTTGCCTCGATCGCGCTGTTTTTGTCAGTTTTGCTGGTCGGTGATGCCTTCTCGCAATCAACCCAAACAGACCTTGCGTTAATCAGGCTGGCATCCGACATTCCCGTTTCCGGTGAATATGGCATTAAGCGCCACATCCATGAGAAACATGCTCATGACTCCGGCATGCAGAGCCGTCCACCCCGGTTCCTGGGCCGCAATGCGCTGGAGCGATACAATCCGGTTTCGCTAGTGCTGGCCGGCTCCCTCTACGGATATCAGAATGCCATCTCCCCCCAGCTGTCAAACCGCTGCATCTACCATCCCTCCTGCTCTGTCTTCAGCCGGGAAATCATTTCGGAAAGGGGGCTGCTTCCGGGAATGATTCTGACCGGCGACCGCATATCCCGCTGCAATCGCATATCAGCAATGGATGCCCCACAGCACAGGCTGGATTACGGGCAGGGCCGCATCATCGATGAAACCGCACGCTATCATAAATGAGCTCACCCCGCAGCGCAACCTGCAGCGCACCCCTGGTCATCATTGCATTCTTGATGCTGTTTTTTTCGGCTGAATCGATATCGGCTTCGGGTTCTGAGCGTAGTGAGATTCGCTTTATCCGCCATCTCGTCGAGCAGCAGTTCTGGGGTGATGCGATTCATGCCATTGCGGAATTTGAGCATGAATACCGTCACGATCTGTCACGCTGGCCGGATCTGCAGGATTCCCTCCACTTCATGGCGGGTTGGTCAGCCTACAACCGGATGATGCTGCCGGATGCCATCGGTCGGTTTCAGCGCATCGGAGAGACCCATCCCGGCTATCTTCAGGCTGCGTTCTACACATTCTACCTGCGAACATATCAGGCCGGCATCCAGAGTGACCGCGAACATCTTATGGCAGCAACCGGTGAGCTTGCATCGGCCGAATTCAGCAGGGAAGTCCATGCCGAGCTGCAATCCTTTCAACTGGCAGGTATGCACCTGCTGCTCAGGGATTTTACCGGTTTTGAATCTCATTCCGAACATTTTACCGGCAGTTTTTTTGCCATGGCCGAGGAACAGCAGCGCTTCCTGCATTATGCACTGGAGTTGCAGCAGGCGGACAGGAAATCGCCATTTGCCGCCGCACTGATGTCGGCAGTTGTACCCGGCAGTGGGAAAATATATGCCGGCCGCCGGGGTGCTGGGATCAGTTCGTTTCTGCAAGTTGCCGTTTTCGGCGGGATTTTTGCGGAAAGTCTGACACGGGCCGGAGCCGGGCATCCGCGAACCTGGGCCGCCGGATCTGCACTCGGCCTGTTTTATGTATCCAATATCTGGGGCAGTGCGATAGCCGTCAGAATAACACAGGAGGAAATCTATGAAGAAATCGATCAGCGCATTCTGTTTGATCTGCATATTCCCCTGCGTACTGTATTCCGCTGACAGCCAGTGGTATACCAGTACTTCGGGTTCCGGTCTTCTCGTGGATTCCGGTGTGTGTGCGAATGGGGAATTGCCCATGTATTCCAGTTTGCCTGCGGATGAAGGCTCAACCACAGATACCATGAGTCATGTGGAAAAAAAACGTCCGGGCAACAAGGTTTTTGACAGATGGATTGCCTTGATGGATGCGCGCGAATACCGGGCGGCATCCGTGGAAGCTGAGAGAGTTTTTTTTTACACCGGCGAGCGGATTATACGAATGCAGGCGCTGCTGGCTCGCACCTGGGCCCTGAAGCATCTTGGAGAATTCGACCAGGCTTTTGAAAATCTTCGGCGCGCCTCACCCCGAGCCCTTCCTCCGGAGCTGCAGTATCGTATTCACCATGAACGTACCCTCTTGATGTATCTAAGGGAGGATTGGGAAGGTGTGCTGGCAGAATCGGCACGGCTGGGCCACCTGGTCCAGAATCCGGATTGGCGGCTTCTTTCGGGCTACCTTCCCGTGCTGGCGCTTATGGAACTTGAACGGTGGGAGGAAGCCGGGGCGGAGATGCAGGCTTATCTTGACAAACTGGGGATGCCGGCATCCTTGTCGGCATCCCCGCCGGACCGCCTCAATTCGCGCAAAGCGGCGCTGTTATCCACATTCATCCCGGGATCAGGGCAGATGTATGCAGGTGAAACCGGTGAAGGACTTGGCAGCCTCGGCCTGCAGCTCGCAGCGCTTGGTTGGGGAGTGTATAACGTCTACACAGGCTACTATGTCACAGCACTGTTCACCGGCGGCGGTCTGTTTCAGGCTTTCTACTTCGGCGGTATCGAAAGGGCTGAATATCATGCTGTGGAACGCAACAGAACCGAGTCAGGGAAATATAAACGTGAGGTTACCGCCTGGTTTCTTGAGCTCATCGAACCGTCCCTGAAGCAAAAAAGGCAAACCCTTCCGGATCTGCCTTTTTTACACTGAAATAAATGTTAGCAACTGCTAATTGGACCACATGAAGAATCGTGGATTATTAACGTAGTTCTCAAAGTTGTTTTCATCAATTAACTCAATGAGCAGCATGATCCAGTCAATTGTGGCAACGATACCACACCCCCCGAATGTCAGAATATAGCCGACACCTGTCATTGTTGCTGTTCCAAGATAGAAACGGTGAATCCCCAGGGGGCCAAGTACCCATGCAAGCGCAAAAGCTACTGCAGGCTGCTTGCCGTGATCTGCTCCCTGCAAGGCTGTTGTTCCGAAAGCACCGCTGAAGGCAGACATGGGATCGACATGCTGCGAAGTAGCGAAGAGATCATCAATTGCTGCTTCATCG
>SLLP01000152.1 GCA_007133995.1 Balneolales bacterium | reverse complement strand
GAGCTTGACAATATTCTCCGGATCAAAATAGATGGGATTTTTGGCAAAAGAGGCGCCACCCGAGTGCTCAATACCCTGGTCCACCGGCAAAATGGAAAGATAGCCTGTCCCGCCGAGCCGGCCGTTGTCAAACAGACGCTGCAGATTGGCAAGCACCCTGTTGCTGCGGTTTGAGGGGCTCCATACGGTGTCAACAAAATCACTTCCGGGGATGTGCAGCTGATCTTTCGAAATGGTTTTACACTCGTGATTAAGCAGGCTGTCTGCCTCATCACCAAGCAACTCATAGATGTTTTTAGTTGCTACTGACATATTTATTCCTCCTAACTGGTATTATTGAATATATTCCAAACAGAATGCAGTTGCTATCTGCATGTTTTATAGTGTATTAAAAACACTTGGTCCTATTTTATGCTGTATAACCTGAATATAACGAATATAGTGTGAAATCTCTATTAAGAATCCCGAAGCGATCCAGGAGTGTCCTACTTTTTTTTCTGAAAAATCTGTAATTTACAAGTCTTGGTTGGTACTACGCTCTATCCCAACCGCTGACTTTCAGCAGACCCAGTCATTCCATCCCGAAAATCGTATTGTGATCAGTAAACCTCACCATCTTGTACCAGGTGCGCCTGCCGTTTCCGGCCGGAATGACCCCGGCTTGCCTGTACTCATTCCGGGCAGCAGATGTGTCGTACTCGCTCCCATGGAGGATGTGAGTGATTCACCCTTCCGTCAAATGTGCAGAGAACAGGGTGCTGATTTGGTTTACACCGAATTCATCAGCTCTGAAGCCATAATCCGTGACTCTGACGCATCCCGTCACAAAATGTCATTTGAAGAGTCGGAGCGCCCGATTGGCATCCAGATTTTCGGTGGCAGGGAAGAAGCCATGCATGGTGCTGCCAAAATTGCTGAAGCAAGTAACCCGGATCTTGTCGATATCAATTTTGGTTGTCCGGTCTATAAAGTCGTCAAAAAAAATGCGGGTTCGGCTTGTCTCAGGGATTTAGACATGATGGAGCGTATGGCCGGTACCGTCGTAGATGCCACCAGGCTGCCTGTTACCGTAAAAACCCGGCTGGGCTGGGATGATCAGACCATACGTATCCGGGAAGTGGCACTCATGCTGCAATCGGTCGGAGTCAAGGCACTGACCGTTCATGCACGGACCCGCAGCCAGGGGTACAAGGGCGAGGCCCGCTGGGACTATTTCAAATATCTGAAAGATACACCCGGACTCGAAATTCCGGTCATTGCCAACGGTGATATCTCAAACCCGGAACATGCCCGCCATCTTTTCGACGAGACCGGCGTTGACGGCATCATGATCGGCCGGGCTGCTATCGGCAACCCCTGGATATTCCGTGATATCAAACACTATCTGGACACCGGCGAACTTCTGCCTGCACCCACCCTTGAGGAACGCATGCAGATGTGTGCCCGCCAGCTGCGTGCATCGGTTGGCCACCACGGAGAGCGCTATGGCGTAATTATGATGAAAAAGCATTACGGTAATTACATCAAGGGAATCCGGAACGGCAAACATTTGCGAATGGAGATCATGGAAAAAGAGCGGATGGACGAAATCATCGAACTGCTCCTGAACTTCCGCGAAGATTCTTCCATCCGGGTAGCCGTTTGAATGGTTTGTACCACAGAGTCAAAATCCGATTCCGTCCTATTCACGTCCGAACCAGAATCCTACAAAACCAGACGATCTGTCCGGATCCACGGCTGAAGCATCCCGGGAATTATCACTGATCCGTCTTCCTGTTGGTGTGTCTCGAGAAAAGCCGCCATCACGCGCGGTAAAGCCAGTCCACTGCCGTTGAGTGTGTGAACCATCTCGGTTTTCCCATCCTCTTTCTTATGACGTATCATCATTCGACGGGCCTGATAATCCTCGAAATTTGAACATGAACTAACTTCCAGCCACTTTTCCTGGCCGGGACTCCAGACTTCCAGATCATACTTCTTGCTCTGTGTAAAACCCATGTCTGCCGTGCCCATCAGCAGTGTGCGATATGGCAACTCAAGGGCCTCCAGCAGCTCTTCGGCATCGTGCCTGAGTGAATCCAGCTCATCATAGGAGGTGTCCGGCCTGACAAGCTTCACCAGTTCCACCTTGTCAAATTGATGCAAACGGTTCAGTCCACGCACCTCACTTCCATGCGACCCGGCCTCCCTTCGCCAGCACGGGGTATAGCACACATAACGAATCGGCAATGCGTCTGTCTTCAACACCTCATCACGATGAAAATTGGTAACGGGGACCTCAGCGGTTGGAATGGCAAAGTACCCATCCCTCGGCACCACATACATCATATCCTCTTTGTCCGGAATCTGTCCGGTGCCGCGTGCGGAGTCCTCATTCACAAAATAGGGCGCCATCATCTCCAGATAACCCTTTTCCACTGCTCCGTCGATAAAGAATTGGATGAGCGCTCGCTGAAGTCTTGCCACCGGACCTATGTAAAATGGAAAGCCTGCAGAAGTTACTTTCGCACCCCGCTCAAAGTCAATCCATCCTCCATCAGCCACAAGGTCCCAATGTGCCTTGAATGCTCCGGTTTTCTCTTCGTCAAACGTTCCCCAGGTGTTGACAACCTGGTTGCCGGATTCATCTTCCGTAACCGGAACCGAGGGGTGTGCAATATTGGGTATCTTCAGAAGCATCTCATCCCGCTTGCCGAGCAGCTCCCTGACCTGCTCCTCCAGCTGTTTGACCTTCTGTTTCATCTCTCCGGTTTCCCGGATCACCTTCTCGGCCTCATCCTTTTTCCCCTTCCCCATCAGCACACCGATTTCCTTGGCGCGGGTGTTGCTTTCACTCCGGAGCTGATCGAGCTGATACACGGTTTTCCGCCACTGTTCATCGGTTTCAAGCACCTGATCTACAAGTCCGGTATCCTTTTCACGTTTGGCTTGCATGGCCTGTCTAACCTGCTCCGGTTTTTGTCGGATTCTCTGAATATCGAGCATATCACAATTCTTTCATAAATAAACGGTATTATAACGCTGCCAAAGATACGACATAACCGGCTCAAGAGGAACCAGCTCTTATATGTTTACACAGAAGCAATCCGTGTGACAGACTGTTTTTACATCATCACATATTATCCCAAATACCTTGATTTTCTTGATTACCTAATTTTTTTAGGTTATTTTTACTTGTCATTGGAACTAGTTTAGAAACTACCACATAAAGCATATTATGCATCATCTGGATGATATTGATATTGCCATCCTCAAGCATCTGCAGAAAAACGGGCGGGCGCAGCGCAATAAACTTGCTAAAATTGTAAATCTTTCCGTTCCATCGGTCTCGGAAAGGATGAGAAAACTTGAAGAAAAAAAACTTATTGACGGGTATCACGCCATTCTGAATCCTGAGAAATTTAATTTCGACATTTCTGCATTCATATTTGTTGAAATTGATAATTCAAGTTACCATTATTCATTTGTCAACCAGGCCGTTCTGGAGCCGGAGGTGCAGGAGTGCCATTCCATTACCGGAGACGGTTCCCATATCCTCAAAATCACTACAAAAAACACGGCTTCACTGGAAAAGCTTCTCTCGCGCATCCAGTCGTGGGAAGGAGTAAAGAAAACCAGATCCAATATTGTATTATCATCCTTTAAACAGACACGTGAGATCCCGCTGGAGTCCAGTAAGGAATCGTCCTGATTCCGTGTTTTCGATGTTCCTGCTGATCCGGGTACTCCCGGGAATCGTTTTTTTCGGTTTGATTTTTCTGTCAGCAGTTGTTGATGCCCAACCCCATCGCGCATTCGGTATTGTATACCAGGAATCTGAAACTGACCGGGTCACCCGCGAAGAACTCGGACAGCTGGACAGTGCTGGAATCCGCTGGCTTCTTATACAGGAGCCTGTGTCGGAAAACCAGCGACAATTGGTGCATGAAGCTGACTTCTCACTGCTTGTCATGGTACCGGAATATTATCCCATCCCTTACAGACTGACCCATAATTCATTTCGATATTTCGAAAGAAGTGATTCGCTCATGCGCTTCTACCACCAGGATCCTGCGGTCAAAGGTTTTGGTCTTTTTGCCTATGGCAAATGGCAGAACACAACCCTTACGGATAGATTGCAACAACTGGCAAATCCTTATCTGCTTGATCGGTCACTGTTTACACTTGATGCGCGACCGTTTTCTGATGAAAACCTGCGTCCCTTTGACAGTATCGTGCTGATGACACGGTCTGCAGACCAGCTTCATTTACAACTTGACCAGAATCCTCCACTCGCCGGTGTGCTTTATGCGCCGGAAGATCCTGTTCTTGATCTTCGGGATTTCCAGAACGTACTCCAACTCCTGGACGAGCATCGTGAAGTGCCGGTTTTTTTTCATAGCAACTGGTTTATGGTCAATTCATCCGGTGAAAACCTGTCACCTGAAAACGATCTGGCCCGCATCACCAGATTTTATTCCCGGGTTCCGGATGCGCACATCGCCAATCCACCACCCCAGCGTACGGTTTATGAGATAAATTGGCCAATGTTCTTTCTTTTCTTGTTCTGGTTTGTATATGCCCTGTATTTCAGATTAAATCCTCTCTATCGCAGATCCATTAGCAGGTTTTTCTCTAACTATGATTTTTTTGTGAATGATGTTCTTATGCGAAGAATTCGTTTTACGAATGATGCTGCTGCCGTATTCCTTTTTTCATGCCTGATGGCCGGAATCATGGGTTTTTCCTCAGCTGAACTGTTTCTGGATCCGGTTGCGCGGCGAACCCTGTTTCACTATACCCCAATATTTTCTCAGAGTCAGGCTTATCCTGCAGTATTTTTCATAATCTTTTCCATTGTTATGGCCATTCTTCTTGGCATTCAGATAATCTGGCTACGCATTGCAAATAATGCGCATGCAAACACCTCTCAAATTGCCACTTTTATAGTTTGGCCCCAGCATCTTAACTTTTTTGTAGCCAGTTTGGGTATCATTTTGCTGCATTCGTTTTCTGAAGCCCTTATTGTCATCGCCATGCTCTTCATTTTTCTGGCCATCACATTCTTCAGCTTTTTCGCAACGGCTTACAACATGAGGCGGATTCATCCGACTTCAGCGCTCTACATGGCAACGACATACGCTCTGTTTGTGCTGGTTACAACGACCCTAATCTCCTGGCTTGTATTCGGGCTGGACTTTATTGAGGCCTGGAATCTGGCAGTCTCCCTTTCATCGCTGCAGTTATGAGTCTTTGTGTATTTGCCAGTATGTATTTGTCAGCCTATCTCCCTTCGCATGCGAGCCACAGATATGTTGAGCTGCTCACGGTATTTAGTGATGGTTCTACGGGCAATGGGGTACCCTTTTTGCGCAAGAACATCCGCCAGCGCCTGATCACTCAGTGGATTCATCTTGTCCTCTTTATCAATCAGTTCAAGCAATATGTTTTTTACTTCTCTGCTGGATACTGCTTCCCCGGTCTCGGTCTCCATACCCTCATTGAAAAAATACTTCAGTTCATATACCCCAAATGGCGTCTGTACATACTTCCCGTTTACCACCCTGGATACGGTTGAAATATCCATCTGTATGCGGTAGGCAATATCCTTCATAATCATTGGTCTTATTCCCTTGCCTGTCTTAAAGAAATCCTCCTGCAGGGCAACGATCGTTTTCATCACCGACATGAGCGTGTTCTTTCGCTGTTGGATGTTCTCGGTAAACCAGCGAGCCGATTCCATTTTTTCCCGAACAAATTGCCGCGTTTCATCATCACCGGTTTTTTTGCTTCCTTTTCCGATCGACTCCCAAAGCTCCCGGTAGTGTTTTGAGATACGGACATTAGGCGTGTTTCGGTGATGCAAGCGAATCACAAATTCACCGTCTTCTTCACCTGAATCTTCCAGGGACTCATCATAATAAACCTCAAAGTCGGGAACGATGAACTGTTCCGGATTGAGGTACTCATCAGATTCTCCAGGTTTTGGATCCAGGTTCATAATGACCTTATTGGCCTCTTTAAGCTGTTCCTCTGCAATGTTTAGTTTTTTGAGAATCTGGTCGTAATGCTTTTTTTTGAAATGCGGCCAGGTTTTGTCAAGAATCTCCAACGCCAGATCTCTTGCCGGGCCGCCCGACTCCATGAGTTCCAACTGTACCATTAAACACTCGCGGAGATTTCTGGATGCTATACCTGGAGGATCCAGTCGCTGAATCTGGTGGAGCACCTCTTCAGCTTCACTGTATGAAACTACCACCCCTTCGCTGAAGGCAACAGCGTCAATAATAGAATCCAGATCGCGCCTCAGGTAACCATCCGGATCAACGGATCCGATGATCTCTGCAGCCACTTTTTGGAGGTCATCATCCAGATCCAGGAGCTTGACCTGCTGCTCGAATTTTTCCATGAAGCCGGACTTATACTGCCTGGAAGTATCTCTCCAATCATCCTCTCCACTCTTGTATGCCGGAACATATTCCTGATCATCGTACTGGAAATAAGACTCCCAGTCAATTTCCCTGTTTTCGTCCACAGCGGCCTCCTCTTCGGATGTCTCCGGTGTTGCATCCTGATCTTCCTGCGATCCTGGTTCTTGGGTTTCGTCTGTCGAATCAAGAGTATCATCGGAATCCGGATCCTGCTCCTCAACCGGATCTTCACGATCCGCTGAATCACTGTCTGTGGTTTCCAAACCAATGTCATCATCCAGCTCAAGTACCGGATTCTGTTCTATTTCCTGCTTTACCCGCTGTTCAAGCATAAGTGTCGGCAGTTGCAGCAATTTGATATACTGTATCTGCTGCGGTGACAGACGCTGCTGGAGCGTCATTCTCTGCTGAACGGATTGCGACTGTTTTGTCATATCTGCACTCCGTTTTTAGTTCGTACTTCTTCACATGCGTGAACAAATTCAGAGTACCATCTACTACCATAGGTCCGAATCAGGGCGTCTTTCAAAAAATCTGAGAGGAAAATCCCATCAGCTGCACCACGATCACACGCAGCACCGCAGAGAGATGGAACATATTCAAGATTCAGGTAGTCCAGGTTACCCACTTTCAACACTCTGACAGGAAAGAGATGACAGCTAAGCGGCTTAACCCAGTCAAATCGCCCTTCCAGCCATGCTTTTTGAATTCCGCAAAAAGCGATATTATTTTCATCATAGGTTACAAATACACACTCCTGTCCATCGGTGCAGTTCAGTTCCGGTGCCTTGTATCCGTTTTTGATCAGGCCTTCTGCTTTGACAACTTCCCTTGCCCTCGGTCGCAGCTCCGTTTGTAGCGCTTTCCATGCCTTATTGATGACAGGTAACTCACTTTGTGTAACGGGAGCACCCGCATCACCTATAACACAGCAGCCGCCTTTGCATCGTAAAAGATCGCATGAGAAACGAAACGTTGCTATGTCATCGGAAATAATGGTGTGTTGAACCTGAAACATGAATGAACCCTTCAGTCCTGCGCATTTATGACTTTGGCCAGGTATAATATTCTTTTGGAAAGACCAGGCTGGTTCTATAAAATATGCAAAAATGCACTGTTTTCTATCATTCTCTGAGTGCGAATTTCTTACCGGGTCTTTGTTCAATTATTCCTTCCAGTTCGAGCTGAAGCAGCACGGGCATAAGGGTGTGTGTGGCTGATTTAATCTGTCTTGAGAGTGCATCTATATGCAAAATCTTCTCTTCCAGCAAAGTAACAATTTTCTGCTGTATTGGATTGAGCACACGCTTGTTGATTTGGTCATAATTGTGGTTGCGCAAGCCATCTGAGCCGTCAGCAGAGTGTGCTTCATTATCTGCCACCTGGATGGTTCCCGGAAGCTCTGCCGCAACATCTTCGGCACTGTAAATCAGCTTGCCCCAGCCCCGTTGAATAATGATGTTGCACCCTTCACCCCGTTCGTTTCTTATATCATGCGGAACGGCAAAAACCTCACGGCCCTGTTCAAGTGCCTGGTCAACCGTTATCATGCTGCCGCCACTGATCCCTGTTTCCATCACAACCACCCCAAGTGACATGCCACTGACAACTCTGTTGCGAACCGGGAAATGATGCGCATCGGGTTTTGTACCTGGTGGATATTCACTGATCAGCGCGCCACCGCTGTTCAGAATGTCGTGGGCCAATCTGCGGTTTCCTGTGGGATAGACACGATCCAGACCGCATCCCAAAACAGCTACTGTGCTCCGGTTCCGTTCCAGCGCAACTTTATGAGCCAATGCATCGATGCCATGCGCCAATCCACTTGCTATGCCGGCCTGAACGGTGTCAATCAGATCTCTCGTCAATGTGGTGGTCAGTTCCCGTCCGGCGGCTGAAGGTCTGCGTGTTCCTACCACAGCCAGAAATTCATTTTTCAGAGCATTTGGATCGCCCTTCACCCATAATATGGCCGGCGGATCGTATATATGCCGCAACCTGCAGGGATAGCATTCATCGACCGGTGTTATCAACTTCATCCGGTGCTTGCCGGTCATCATGAGCAATCGATCGACCTCATGCCATTTCCGGAAATTTTGTATGGGTCGGGCCACTCCAACTCCAATTGATGGAACTGCAGCGATCTCCTTCCATTTTTTTGAAAAAACAGACATAGGTTCTGGAAAATGTTCAAACAGCTTACGAATTCTCCCTGCACCCACTGACGGTATCATGGACAAAGCAAGACTTGCCCTTATGTAATTCTCTCTTGCATTAGAATCATTTTTCTGGACAGGCTCCTCTCTATTATTTTTGTCCATTTCCATGAAGCATCTCCCAGATATGTTCTTTCAGTTCATCCAATCCAAAGCCTGATACAGCCGACACCGGTACAAATGCCACGTCCAGTACAGGTTGCTCTTCCATCTTGTGGTCTGGGAACAGATCAAGATGAGTAACAGCTACCAGCCTGGGCTTGTCGAGCAGGTCTTTTCGATAGGCGTGAAGTTCATTACATAGTACGCGGTATTCCTCCTCAACATCACTCATTCCGTTTATGACAAAAAGAAGCACCTTGTTTCTTTCAATATGGCGCAGAAACCGTAGTCCAAGTCCTTTGCCTTCGTGCGCCTTTTCGATGATTCCCGGTATGTCGGCCATCACAAAACTGCGGTGATCAGACATCTGAACCACCCCGAGATTTGGCTCAAGAGTAGTGAATGGATAGTCGGCGATCTTGGGTCTGGCAGCCGATAGGGAAGATAACAGTGTGCTCTTGCCCGCATTCGGAAATCCAACAAGTCCGACTTCGGCAATAAGCTTCAACTCAATTTCTACTACAACCTCCTCACCCGGTTCGCCAGGTTGAGCGTAGTCCGGTGTCTGGTTCGTCGCGGTTTTGAAATGGGTGTTACCCAATCCTCCTTTGCCTCCTTTGGCCAACACCAATCGCTCACCCGGCTCCACCACTTCTCCGATAAACCGGCGCGTTTCGCTTTCATAGGCAACTGTTCCAAGCGGTACCCGGAGAACGATATCCTCACCCCTCTTGCCTGTTTTCTGCGATGAACCACCTGGTTGTCCTTTTTTCGCCTTCAGAAACTTCTTGTATCGCAGATCGAGCAGTGTATTCATGTGGGCATCACCCTCCAGCTTGATGCTGCCCCCGCTACCACCATCACCTCCGTCAGGACCTCCCCGGGGTACATATTTTTCCCTGCGAAAGTGCGCCATTCCGGCTCCGCCGTCACCGGCTTTCAGGTACAGTTTTGCATAATCGGCAAATCTCATAAAATAATTCCAGGTAGGTGAGAAATTTCAGTATGGAATAATAAACAAAAGCAGGCTGTCAGTCAGCCACGAACACTCTCTTTTTTGTGCGATGAGCCTTTTTTTTGTGCTTTTTCCTTCCAGCGGAGAAAGTATAAGCTTTCAAATAATAATACCTGGTCGAGAAGTCTGAATATTAAGGCAGCTCCCAAAACCGGATTCATTCCTCAAATTTGTGCAGGAGGATCTTCAGCAATCGTGAAAGCCGGTTTTTCATTTTATTGCGGGAAACGATAAAATCCAGAAATCCATGCTCCAGCAGATATTCCGATGTCTGGAAACCATCAGGCAAATCCCGGCCAATGGTTTGTCTAATGACACGCGGACCGGCAAATCCAATCAGGGCGCCTGGTTCGGCGACATTGAAATCACCAAGCATGGCGAAACTGGCGGTTACACCGCCAGTGGTAGGGTTGGTCATCACAGAAATGTAGGGTACCTTCTCCTCATGAAGAAGCGCAAGTTTGGCCGAGGTCTTGGCCATTTGCATCAGGCTCAGAACACTCTCCATCATCCTGGCCCCGCCGGATTGTGATATGATGATCAGAGGGATCTTTT
>SLLP01000042.1 GCA_007133995.1 Balneolales bacterium | reverse complement strand
TACTTCTATCTTGAAATGCCGTCCGAAATCGCCGATTTGGCCCACGCTGCCCCTCATAAAAAATTGAGTCGACAGGAATAGACCCGTCGGAAACAGACGCAACAGGAATACGCTCAACAGGAATACGTCGGACGGGAATAGACCCGGCGGGGCATGCTCAGCAGAAGCCGTCCAGGGCCTCAAGCCGCTGCAGCTCCTCCAGCTTGCCGAAGGAGAGGGGCTTGTCGATGTACTCGACAACGATATCATAGGATTGGGCGCGCTCCATATCGGCGGGGTCGACCGATGAGGTGACCATGGCCACCCGCACATTGGCCGTCAGGTCCTCCCGGTAAAGCACATCCAGGAAATCCCAGCCGCTGACGCCCGGCATGTTGATATCCAACAGAACAAGATAACGGTAGCCGCGGTTGTTGCGGATATGGTTGAGCGCATCCTGCCCGCTGTAAAACAGCCGCGGTGAGGAATGAAGCCCGCTTTTGATCACAATCTGCTCGTACAGCATTGTGATGATGCGGTCGTCGTCAACAATAAAAAGTTCCTTTCGGCTCATTCGGTCATTCGTTTGATCCGGTTCATACGGTTAATGGGATTCCTTCATTTAATGCGGTTCCTTCGTTTCACGCGAATCACCCGGCTTATGCGCCTCAAATGACTCATTCGCTCTCACCGGGTTTGAACAGCTGGTCGGTTTTGAGGGTAATGTCCCGGATGATCTCATCCAGTTCCCCGGCGGACCGGTTAATCTCCGCAAGTACCTCGTCCCTTCCCATGCCGGCAAAATGTTCATCATCCAGAACCTCGACCAGGCCCATCAGGCGCACCAGCGGCGCCCGGACCACATGCGACTGTGTCCATGCAATGTCACGCAGCACCCGGTTCTGCCTCTCGAGCGCCTTGAGGTGAGTACGGCGTTCGGTCACATCCTGGATCGTGCCAATGGCGCGCAGCGGCCGGCCGTCGGCATCCAGTTCGAACCGGGCATCCTCATGCACCCAGATGGTCGCATCGTCCTTCCGTACCCGGTACTCGGTTGCGTAGCCGTTCTTGAAATTGCTTTTTGCCTCGAGCCAGGTATCCCGCACCATTCGGCGGTCGTCAGTGTGGATCTGATCCATCCACTTTGAAAGTGGTATGGGAGTGTTACACGGGATAGTTTCCGTGGCCAGTCCCATGATGATGCGGGCCTGCTCGGAGAGTTCGATCATATCGTCGGAAAGCGTCAGCTTCCAGCTTCCGATATTCGCCACTTTCTGTGCCTGGTTCAGGTCATAGGTGCGTTCCCGGACGATATCATCCAGATGCGCTTTTTGATCCTGCAGTTTCCTGCGCGCATCCCGCAGTTCCAGGTGGATGCGGATGCGGGCCAGCACCTCTTCATCCTGGTATGGCTTGGTGACGTAATCGACGCCGCCCTCGGTGAACGCCTTGACCTTGCTGTCGGCATCGCCCAGGGCGCTGACGAAGATCACGGGGATGTCGGACAGCTCCTCGTTCTGCTTGAGGGTCCGGCACACCTGATAGCCGTTCATGAAGGGCATCATCACATCCAGCAGGATCAGGTCGGGCGGGTTGCGCAGCGCGGCACGAATGGCCAGCTCACCCCTTGGGAACTGCACCACACGGTATCCCGCAGTCACCAGCATCTCCTCGAGCAGTTCGAGGTTTTTCACCGTGTCGTCAACGGTCATGATGGTTGCCTGGGCTGTGTTCCGGGTGTGTTTCATCTATTTAAATCAATTGCGATTCATATGGTCAGAATGAACTCACATGGCAGAATTTTGTCATACCCCTGTGTGTCAGCCGAAGGTTGCCATGTTCGTTTCATGCGTTGCTGTTACCGTTGTCGTCGAACAGTTGAAGGAGGGTGTCGTAATCGTAGGCGGCCGCCAGTTCCCTGATTCCGGTGGATACGGCCGCGTGCTCCGGGGCCAGACTGTCGGCCAGTCTGCGCAGCCCGATCATATCGCCTTCCAGGGTGGCGGCGCGTATCTCGCGGATGATGCCGGGCGGCAGGTCGTCGATGATATCCTGTGTGAGCAGTTTCCGTGCGGCTGCGGTGTGTTGTTCCGGGGTGGCTTCGTCGGTCTGATAACCGAGGCCAAGGAGTTCGCCAAGCAACAGGAGAAGCGCAACAGGGTCGACAGGCCGGGTGATGCAGCCGTCCATTCCGCGGGTTTCGTGCAACGACTTGCGGCTGTGGACCAGGCTCGAGGTTAGCGCAATGACCGGGGTGCGGGTTGAACGGGTCTTGCCGGCCTGGTTCTTGCTGTTCGGGGTTTTGCTGTTCCGGACCTGGTCGGTACGGGTCTTGCCGGGTCGGGCCTTGCCGGCCTGGTTCTTTCTGCTCCGGGATTCATTACTTCGGGATTCATTGCTCCGGGCGGCAACCTTTTTTTCTCTGTCGCGGATCATCTGCGTTGCACTGAAGCCATCCATAACAGGCATGCGCAGATCCATAAGCACGGCATCGGGCTGCCAGCTTTCATACAACTCCACCGCCTCCTTGCCGTTTTTCGCTTCTCTGATCAGATAGCCGACCGGTTCCAGAATGGCCCGAAGGAGTTCGCGATTCGTCCGGCGGTCATCCGCTACCAGGATCCTGGGTCTTAAGGATATGTCGGCAAGACGGGTGATGTGTTTCTGTCCGGTTTCGGTCAGCACGTCGGACCGGTCGGCCATCGAAAGAGGCAGAACCAGCCGGAAGCAGCTGCCCTCGCCCGGAGTGCTCTCCACTTCTATGTTGCCGTTCATCAGCCAGGCCAGTTTTTTGGATATGGGCAGACCCAGGCCGGCGCCCCCGGCGCGCATGCCTTCCTTGAGCTGGAAATACTTCGAGAAAAGGTGTCTGATCCGGTCTTTGCCGATGCCGGGCCCCGTATCCTGCACTTCAAAAAACAATATAATCCGGTCATTTTGGGTGGATGCGGATTTGCCGGGAGGGACGGGTTGCGCAGGATCCGTGTGTGCCGGCCGGGAAGAGGTCTGTTCCTGGGAATCAACAGCATCGACGGTTCCGCCGGATTCGGGCTGTTTCACGGTCTCGCGCATGCCCACGCGGACGGTTACCGAGCCCTTATCGGTGACTTTGAGCGCATTGCTGAGCAGGTTTACCAGCACCTGCCGGATACGGCCTTCGTCAGCGAGTATAAACTCGGGTACCTGTTGCGCTACTTTACTTTGGAATAACAGGCCGATACGGTCGGCCTTTGGGGAGAACATGTGCGCTACATCGTCGACCAATCGACGGATACGGAAACGGGTGGGGTTCAAAGTCTCTGCGCTGGACTCGATACGCGAGTAATTCAACGTTTGATTTACAAGGGTAAGCAGGTGTTCGCTGCTGCGCAGTATGGTGCGGATATGTTCGGCCTGTTTTTTATTGAGCGTCGTGTCGCGCTCCAGAACCCGTGCGAATCCAATAATGGAATTCAGCGGGTTGCGGATTTCGTGGCTCATGTTGGATAGAAACGTGGTCTTGGCCCGGTTGGCGGTTTCGGCCTCCATACGGGCGATGCGGTGCTCTTCGGCTTTTTTGCGGTCGGTGATTTCGAAGTTCATGGCGCAAAGGGCCGTGACGCTTCCATTCACATCGGAAACGGGAAATTTGGTGCTGAGGAAATAGCGTTTATCCCGGCCCGACTCCAGCACCTCCTCGATTTCAATGGTTTCTCCGGTTTCAATAACACGAAGGTCGTTTAACATGAGCCCCCGGGCTGTTTCCGGTTCAAACAGTTCGGCATCGGTGCGACCAAGGGCGTCTTCACGGCAAATTCCGGTAATTTCCTGCCACATCAGGTTAACCAGCTGGTATTTGCCGCCGGTATCCTTTACGGCTATGATCGTAGGGCTTTTATCAATCAGGTCGGTCAGAAACCGTTCGCTTTCATGCAGGGATTTCTGCGTGCGTATGCGGTTCCGGACATTGACCAGCATCTGTGCGAAGATGGTCAGAAGCTTGTGTTCATAGTTGGTGACAGTGTGATATTGCCGCACGAAATCCAGCCCGACAAAACCGACACACTCGGTGCGATCCATCATGGGCACGGTAATCAGGCTTTTGATGCCCTGAGGTTCGAGCATCTGACGGATGGCGTTGTCTGCGGGCAGGGCGTGTACGTTGGGCACAAGCATGACCTCGCCTTTGCGGTGCGTTTTCACCCATTCGTGAATGTGCTCATTGGGGTAGTCCTGCAGGTATTCGATTTGCGGTTCGATGCCCTCAGCGCACCATTCGTGCGTGTTGGTGGATGTGTTGCGCTCGAAATCGTAGTCGAAGATGTAGAACCGGTCGGCGCCGGAAAACTGGCCCAGTTCGGCCAGGGACTTGTGGATGGCCTCGTCGACTTCCGATTCGGGGATGCTGATGTAGGTAGCCGAGATATTCATCAGCAGTTCCTGCAAGCGGGTCTGGAGCACCAGCTCCCGTTCCATTTGTTTCTGGCGGGTGATATCGCGTCCGGTGGACTGTATTTCGGACACATTGCCCTCTTCGTCGATGATGGCCGTGTCGGTCCACTGCTGCCAGCCGATGTTGCCGTCGGGCAACCTTACTTCGTGGCTGTAGGTTACGGTGCGGTTGGATGCACTGAGTCGCGATAGTGTTTCCAGCACGTCCGGTTGGCTCTCCTCGGGGATGAGGTCAATAAACCGTGTACCCAGAAGCTCCTCCGCCTTTCGACCGAACATTTGACAATAGTGCTCGTTGACATAGGTGAGTGTGGTGTCGGGCAGAAAACGGCACAGCATTTCTTCCTGCGTCTCCAGTATGGATCGCAGGAATCGTTCGGTCTGTCTCAGCTTCTCCAGTTCTTCGCGGAGCTGTTTCTCGGGCAGCGGACCGGCGGGTTTATCAGCGCGATGTTTGGCCATGTGGACTGTTTGAAAAATTGCTGGTGCTGTAGTACCTGCGAAAGCAACGGGTTAAGAGAATAAACGCATCATAAAAAACAAAATAATTCCAATGAATATAGGATAACAGCCAGCCTTCTACAAAGTCGCATGTGTCACACTACCAATAAATCAGCTTCACACTAATGGTGGTATCGGCACGCAGTTCGAAGAGCCGGTCTTCCTGCGGCGGTTCGCCGAACCGGCTGCGCGGGTTGTTGGAGAATCCGTACCCCTCGGTCGGGATTCCAAAGAAATTGGTATCCAGCTTGCCGTTTTTGTTCTCATCATGGAAAAGGCGCACGGCTGCAGATCCGGGCGTCAGACTGTTGAATTGTACGGTGACGGTATTGCCGGTGACCGGATGGATCTCATTTGCGAGTACTTCACCGGTCTCATTGGAAAGTTCGATACGCAGATCACCCTTGGCGGAACGGAATTCCCCTATCAATACCTTCAATGAGAGCCCGGTTTCATCGTTTTCACGTTCCTGATTTGCAAGAGCAATGCCAAATGGGAATTCATTGACCAGTAGAACAATAAGAGATACTGCTATAATGGAAAAACAGCGTTTCATTTCTCTTCGAGGCGTTGGATAAGGTAATAGTGATATGATTCATACCATGTCGCTAAATGATAAGTCATGAATCAAAATCGGATTAGTTAAGAAAGTTCGACGTGTCTGTTATTGGCATCTGGTTTTCCCGCGGTAATGCTTTTCTTGATAATATGCACTCTTCATGTGGATAATCCCAATCCGGACGATCTCGGGTTACCTGAATTACGATTTTATCAACATCATACGGCAGTTTTTATAATTTATTTGGGGTGACTTAAGGCCGCCGCCCAAGCAGCAACCGGAATCCGCCATTGGGCCGGCCCGCCTCATCGAAGTGGGCGCTGTCGCGACGGGTGGCGTCGCGCAGGTGCCGCAGGATCATGGCGATGCGATCGGCCTGGGTCTCGTCGCGTACCGGGTCGCCCCGCATCTCGAACATCCGCAGGTCTAGCGCCTCGCCCATCCTCACAAACAGCTCCGGCTTGTCGCTGCGCATGAAATGCATGTGAATGGCGAAGGGGATGATCTCGGTCCGCGCCGGGTCGAGCTTTCGGGCCAGCCACTTGATGCCGCCCTCCAGCTTTATGGGTGTTTCGGGGCGGACCAACTTGCCCTCCGGGTAGAACCAGAGTCCAACTGTAGGAGAAGTTCTAGGCGTTTGAGCTGGACCTGCCGATTGATCGGGCCGAGCCGACTGAGCTGTTCGATCAGGCAGAGCCGACTGGGACGATTGCTCAGGCTGCCCGGGTCTTTTCGATTGTTCCACAGCGGCGTTGTCCTCTTCTGGCGGTCTGCCGGTGCTGTTCAGCAACTCAGCTGCGTATTCCATGCTTTCGAGCGCTTTGCGGGGATGCTGCCGGTCGATTGAAAACACACCAAGCCGTCTGAAAAAAGGATACTTCTGCAACTGCTCCACATCCATCAAGGCCCTGGCACGCTGACGCAACACGCGTTCGTTTATCAGCAGGGGAACAAGCGCATCCCACCATGAGTTGTGGTTGCCGATATAAAGGGACGCGCGTGACGAGGGCTGCACCGCGCTGTCATCCAGCCATACGGCACGGAACCGGCGGCGGAACAAGGTGAGCGAATACCAGTAGAACACACGGTTGAAGACCGGCGAGTCAATTTCGCTAATAAAATCAGGCTGATGGTGGTTCATTGGCGTTTTTTCATTTCAGGCACCCGGATCCGGCGCATTTCCTTAACATTAAGAAATTTTAATGTTCTTGTAAATTGTGATATCTTCTGAAAATACCGGTATGAGTTGAAGGAGGAATGAATGTATGTGTGTTGGTAATCTACGGACCGGTTTTGAGTAGTATTGAACCCCACGATGTGATCTTTCGTTTCACCGGACCGGCCCTTGGCATATTTTTACTATTGACAGGTGTGGATAAGAAAAAAGTATTGTTGAAAAAACATGCAGTATCCAGTTGGCAATCAGGTATAAAGTCATGATTGTATCCGAAATTATTTACAATCTTTCGCTTCTGGCTGTTCTCAGCGTGTTGTCCAACTTTCTGGATGACCGGCTCGACCGGAATGAGATGCGCGGACAGGTCAGCCAGGGACTGCTGTTCGGGCTGATCGCTGTGATCGGCATGATCTACCCGTTCACCTACGCCGAAGGGATCATATTTGACGGGCGCACGGTCGTGGTCAGTCTCGGTACGGTCTTTTTTGGACCGCTTGCAGGCGCCATCAGCATGATGATGGCCGGAACCTTCCGGGTCTACACAGGCGGGGACGGCGTCACCATGGGACTCCTTACGCTCATCTTTGCCTACATCATCGGCTGGGTGTTTCATCTCTTCAAAAAGAAAAATCCCAATGAGCGGATCACCACTTTCCAGCTGCTGTCGATGGGAGTGATCGTCCATTTCATGATGAGCGTTTTTGTCTTTACCCTGCCCTCGGAGCACGTGAGCCGTGTGCTGCAGACGATCGCGATCACGGTGATGGGCGTCTATCCGCTGGTCACGCTGCTCATCGGAAAGATCCTCACTGCACACGAAGAGCGCCGAATGCACATGCGGAAGCTTGAGGAGAGCGAGGAGCGGTTCCGCCGGCTCATCCACTCCAGTGACGACATCATATTCACCCTCAACAACAGCCTGTTTCACACCGGAGTGTACGGTAAGTGGATGAAACCGCTGGGCAAGAATTCCGAGGATTATATCGGCAAGACGGTGATTGAAATCCATGGCGAGGAGTTGGGACAGTATCAGGAAGAACAGTTTCGCAAGGCGCTCCGGGGGCACGATGTGGTCTATGAGTGGGAGGATAAGCGGCCGGACGGTGTCGTCCATTTCCAGACCAAGGTGTCGCCGATGCGCCGCGAGGACGGACAGGTCATCGGACTGGTGGGCATTGCCCGGGATATAACCGATACCCGAACTTTGCAGATGCAGCTCAAGCGGTCGCTGAAAGAGAAGAACATCCTCATCGCCGAGATCCATCACCGCGTGAAGAACAACATGGCGATCATATCGAGTCTGCTCAACCTGCAGTCGGGCTACGCCAGTGGTAAGGAGACGCGTGATCTGCTGCTGGAGACCGAAAGCCGGGTGAGGGCAATGGCGCTGGTGCACGAGCTGGTCTACGAAGGTGACAACTTCACGGACATGGATATGCGCGACCTGCTCCAGCGGCTGGTGAACCTGCTGTCGCGCTCCTTCGAGCAGCCCGGCCGTAACATCACCACCAGTCTGGAAGCGGATGACATCACCCTGGACATGAGCTCGTCCATCCCGCTGGCACTGCTGGTCAACGAGCTGATCACCAACGCCTGGAAGCACGGGTTCCGCAACGGTACCGATGGAAACATCCATGTCAGTTTCATGCGAAACGACGGACATTTCGAGCTGAATGTGAGCGATAACGGGATCGGAATGAACGACGAACAGCTCCGGAAACTCGAGCGGCCCTCCTCGTTCGGGTACACCATCATTCACGGACTGGTGCAGCAGCTTAATGGCACCATGAAGAACGAGAACTCGAACGGCGGACTGAAGGTGTCTATCCGGTTTTAGGTGGATGGGTGCGGCCATGCGCATACGAAATCCGGCAGATCAACACCCCTGGGTGAGGGGCACCATGTGGCGGGAACCATGTATCGGAGCAGTCTGTTTGTAAAGATGGTGGTCTGCGGCCTGCGTCCTGTAGCCGAATCTCATACGAACAGCAATTGCGCGCCGGTCTGCGGATCGATATCCAGCCGCTCGTAGCCGCTCAACACCTCATCACGCGGCCAGGATACCTGGTGAAGGTCCCACGTGCACGCTTCAGTGTCCAGAATGCCGAATGATGCCAGCCGGCTGCTGTCGCGTGGTTGACCGATGCTGCCGGGGTTGATTACAAAACGGTGGCCCGGCTTGACCCGGAACACGCCGATGCGATCGGGCACGACACCCGGCATGTGTGTATGTCCGACCAGACAGAACGTCTGATCGATCTTCGAGAGCACATCGCGGCAGAGCGGGGCGGAGTTGAGGTAGGTCCACTGTTCGGGATTGACAGGCGATGCATGGGCGGCAATCCAGCTGTCTTCCTGCATGACGAGCGGCGCATCGAGCAGGTACTGGCGATTTTCATCCGTCAGATTGTCACGGGTCCAGGCGAGCAGCGAGTGGTTCGGTTCACGGAACATGCGCAGTGAAATACGTCCGACAGCGCCTGCGTCGTGATTGCCAAGTACGGTCGGGATCCTGAGCTCCCGGAGGATGTCGATCACTTCGTTGGGATACGGTCCGTAACCCACCTGGTCACCGAGGCTGATGACGTGGTCGAAATCCAGCTTGTCGAGTTTGGTCAGGCAGCACTCGAGGGCCGGCAGATTGGCGTGGATATCCGAAAGTACGGCAATGCGCATGAATGATTGCAGGTTTGATAAAACTTGGTGTTCGGTACATACAGACGGCAGTACGGTCTGTGAGTCAGGGACCGAATCTCGATCCTGCAGGTAAACAGAGCAAATAGCCATCTGGGCATGCCATGGCTCGTAAGATAGCAAAATATGCACCAATATTGGCAAGGGATTCCGGCAAATGTGCAGATCCGCCTGGATCGGGCAGGCCATTCGTCTCAATTGCAACCGGTCCCGTAATCGTGCGCTCCGGCCGAACAGGATGCCGTCAGTCAGGGCAGAGCGGCCACCCGTGGTGGAATGAGCCGGCCGCTGATATTGATCTCCAGATCATTGTGAATATCCATCAGGAAAGTGGCCGGTGGATCCAGTCCGAAATCGGCAATATTCAGCATCCACTGTGCCTGAAGACGGATACCGTCGCCGTCACGCTGCAGAAAGCCGTCCACCCGTAACGGCTGCTCCCTGCCATTCAGGTAAAACACCCCTTCGGCACTCACCGGTTGCTTTTCGGGGGATTGTGGATCAAAACCGGAATCCAGCGTGCCGGTGAAGCGGGCATTGGGATGCTTGTCAATCCTGAGCAGCTTGTGCATGTCGCGGTCGCGCTGCCCGATACCGGTGTGAAGTGTTTCCAGCGGCAAATGAAAGTCCAGGGTGTGACCATGGAGGTCGACCTGTCCGTGGAGTTTGTTTGACTGGCCGGTGATGACGCCTATGGAGCCGAGCACCCGACAGTAGAATTCGGCTTTGCCGTATCTGGTAGTTACTACGGCTAGTGTAAGCGGCGGCAGTGCAGCTTCGGAAGCGGCCGCTTCGATGGTAGCAGCGGCGCCGGTTGACGTGCTTGCGGGGACAGGCACTCCGATGGTGCCATTATCGTGGTTCTGACTGTCGGTACAGGAAAAGAGCAACAGCAGCAACAGAAGGGGGGATCGCAGGGACATTCGTTTCTCCATGTGTAGCTAAGGGCAAAGTAAAAAAAACCGGCTGGATAGGCTTGCGCCGATACCGGAAATCTGTTATAAAGCAACAACTGTTACAGAGAATACGCCCACAGGAACAGAGTTTCAGGGAGGGATAAATACCTGAAAAACAGTT
>SLLP01000164.1 GCA_007133995.1 Balneolales bacterium | reverse complement strand
TTGTAATTCGGGCCGTGAGTTGCAAGGTCTCTGTGCGCAGGGGTGGTTTCAAGATGCGATAGCATCCCTGCTGACGGACTCAAATTACGAATTTTCACCTATTCGTTACTAATGGACTTCGCACAGGCAGTTAGCGTCCCGATTCAGGCGCATCCATCAACGATTCAGGCGCATCCATCCACTATTCAGACGTATCCGTTCATCATCACGTGACGGTACAGCTGTTTGAGGCCGTGCACCTTGAAGTCCCACCAGATCCGCGTTTCACGGGTTGACTGGTACAGCCATTCGTTCACCAGGTTTCCATGGAAGTCGAATTCGAACATCATGCAGCGGCCGTAGCGTGTGAGAAGCGGGCAGCCGGAAGTGCCGTCATACAGGCTGGTTGGTTCCCTGTCCAGAGCAAGTGAAATCAGATTCTCGGCAACAGCCGGAGCCTGCTTGCGGATGGTGGCGGCTGTCTTGGGCGCGCCGGTCGCCGCAGAATCGCCCACCCCGAAGACGTTGCTGTAGCGCCTGTGCTGAAGGGTTTCACGGTCCACCTGTATCTGTCCGCCAATGCCCTCGGCGGTAAGCGGTCCTTCCCGGAGTGGCCTGGGGGTGCGGAACCGGGGGACAGGGTGAAGGAGATCATATTTCTGACGCACTTCCCGGGTGGATCCGTCCGGCATCTGATCTTCGAAGATAGCGGTGCGGGTGGATCCGTCGATAGCCCGAAGCTCCGAACGGTAATGGTTTTGGATGCCGCGCGCTTCGATAAGTGGCGTTACGGCGGCGTCAACCTTCGGGACAACCGGAAACAGGGAAGGCCGGGTTGTATGAAAATGGACTTCCATCCGGTCCCGCAGCCCGTTGGATCGCCACATATCCTCTGACAACCAGGTGATCTTCTGCGGGGCGCCGCCGCATTTTACATATCCGGCCGGATAGGTGAAGACGGCGTTTCCGCCCTGGAATGACTTCGCCATCTCCCGGTATTTCATGCCGGATTCCAGGTTGTAAATCGTGGCGGCATAGGGTGTCTGGATCGCCTCGGAATATCCTTCCACCGAAGCGGGATTCACTTCCACCCCGAGTCCGACCACCAGATAGTCATAATCCACGTAATCTCCGCTGCCGGTTTTGACGCGGTTTTTTTCCGGCTCAAACGCTGCAACGTAATCTTTGACCCAACGCATCCCGGACAGGAAAAGCGACTGCTGGTCGAACAGAACGTCCTCTTTCTTGTACACCCCGGCGGCAACCAGCGTGTAGCCGGGTTGATAATGGTGAATGGATTTCGGTTCGATGATGGTGACGTTGGCATCTGGCACGGCGCGCAGCAAGCGGGCAGCAACCGTGATGCCGCCGATACTTCCGCCGGCAATCACAAACCGCACCTTGCGCAATTTGGCGGCATCCGATGAAGATATGCGCAGACTACTTCTGTAGCCGTAAAATCCCGTGCCGCCGCCAACGGCCAATATCCCGGCCCCCGTGCCGATGTATTTCAGTGCTTTCCGCCGGTTTATTTTGCTTTGAGTTTCAGGCCCGGACGATGGGTCATTATTTGGCTGGATATCCTTGTTCATGGAAATTTTTTCTAATTAATTCTGAAATTCAGGAGTGAGTAAATTTTTGACTTTTATAAAATATATTGGCAGTTGCAGGCTTTTTGGAGAGCTATTCCCTGATGCACCCGAATAGTGAGTATAATGAATATATATTCATATATCAATAATTAAATATATTATTCATGTTTTCTCCCGTTCGTTGGGGCGCCAAAGTGAAAAGCGCGATTACAACAGACCTCTAGATCACCGCTTAAGTCAAATAGGTCACCATTTTTTTTAAAGAGATCATTTGCCATTTTGCAAGTGGCAGCCAATGAAGTTTTGACTCGCCCCGTTAGGCAGACCCGGCAGGTACGCAGCGACGGAAAGAGAGTATGGACAACGGCAGAGAAGCAACATGCTATGCTTTTAGCGCCGTATGTACCGGCTGTAGGTACCCATACCATCGTAGTCGGTTGGTATTTCGACGCGCTGTTTGCGCTCTACTTTATGGTCCCGTATCCACCCGATCGGCAGAATAAGTAACAAAATGAGAATACCGAGAAGTGTTGCGAACAGAGGTGTCATGGCTGTGATTGATTGGTTGCTGTTTGCCGATTGCCCATTGCAGATTGTCGTTTGTCGTTTGACGTGAACCCCAGAACCCGGGCAAGTCATCTGCCGTTCCATTCATGATAGCTCACCAGAAGGTGGCTGTAGAACGTAAGGCGATGGTTTCGGTTTCGCCGTTTGATATTGTGATGAATTGAAATCTGTTGTAACGTATCTTGAGAAAGAAGACAAACGCGTTACGAACGTGCTTGAAAGTACAAAAAGACAGAATCCGGAAATGAAATGATATCTCGCGGTTCATTACTGGTGTGGATTTTCAGTCTGCTGGGGGTTGCAACAGTCGGCTCCGGTGCCCTCTGTGCATATGCCGCAAATCCTCGGGCAAACTCTCAGGCAAATCCTGAAGCAAATCTCTCCCCGAAATCAGCCGCAAATCCAATCTGGTGGAATATTCCCGTCCTGTGCTACCATACGTTTTATAATGAAACCACTTTCCACACACCCGGAGCGTTTGACGAGTCCTACGAGGCTTTTGAGGATCTAGTGCACTACTTAAGAGAAAACGGGTTTTACAGTTATCTGCCGGATGGGTCACCCTTGTCGCCGGAACCGGATCCCCAGAAGGTCATCATCACATTTGACGACGGTCATGCAAGTCAATTCAAGGCGGCTGATTTGCTTGAGGAGTATGGGATGCGCGGCCTTTTCTTTGTCATTCCGTCCCTGATTGATGTCCCGCGCTATCCCCATATGTCCAGTGCACAGCTGGCATCACTCGCAGAACGGGGCCACATGGTAGGGGTGCATGGCCACCGGCATGTCAGCATGCCGGTTTCGAGTCCCGAAATCATCGCAACTCTGGATACTGTACCCGGCCTTCTGGAGGAAATTCCGGGCATTAGTGAAGAAATGCTGCATTCGCTCGCCTATCCCTATGGACACTACACACCCGCGGTTCAGAGGGCGATGCAATCACGGTATCCGATGCAGTATACGGTGAATCCCGGGTACTGGGACGGGACATCGACGCTGATTCCCCGTATCCTGATCACACGGGACACAGATCGGCAGTTCTTTTTTGACTATCTGGATGGCGCCCTATCCGCACCCCGGTCTGTCTCCATGCGCGAACCAAACGGGTCCCGCCAATCCGTTATCCATTTTGAAAATCCGGAACGGCTGGATCCGAATTCACTCTACATACGTGCAGCCAGTCCGGATTACGATGGAAAGCATTACATCGCCTATGCAGCCGGACCGTTTTTTTCCCGTATGAATGGAAGCGGGACTAATGTGAGTAGTGATCGTAATGCCGATACTAATGCCGATAGTGATGCTGATTCTGATGTTGAAGTGCTTGCGTTTGACATCACCCTATACCTTGAAACCCATCATTCGATGGAGCATCGAGCTCTCTCATTTGCAGTGACGCAAAAGGAGGGTGATATCCATCGGTTCGTATCGGACGGTTACCTGATATGGGTGAAGAAAACAGAAATGGAATAGAATTTACGGAGTTATCGTAACCAGTTATCTTTTCCATCACCTTTCCCGTTCAGTTTAGTAGCTTTTCCTGGTATTCAGCGACATATCCTTTCGAATCAACACTTTAACTGCAGAAGCGCTAATCAGCTCTGTCGCATGATACCCCGTTTGATCAAACCGCACCCTGGTCCATCATGGCATTGGCCACCTTGACAAAACCCGCCAGGTTTGCTCCTTTCACGTAATCTATTTCGCCGTGTTTGTTTTCACCGTAATGGACACACTGCGAGTGGATATTTTTCATGATGTAGAGCAGTTTTTCTTCCACTTTGCCTCTTTCCCAACTCAGCTGAAGGGCGTTCTGCGCCATTTCGAGACCGGATGCCGCGACTCCACCGGCATTCACTGCCTTGCCGGGTCCGAACAGCACCTTTTTTTTCTGGAACAGGTGAACCGCCTCTGTGGTGCACGGCATGTTTGCGCCTTCACCAACAAATCTAACCCCTTTTTCAATCAGGTTCCTTGCATGTTCTTCGTCAAGTTCGTTTTGGGTGGCACAAGGGATGACCATATCCACTTTGCCTGGAAGGTTCCATGCAGGCTCGTTTTCAAAATATTCAAGTTCACTGAATTTCTCTGCCATCTCACTGACCCGGCCACGTTCCTTGTGCTTGAGTTCCATCATGAATTTCAGATGTTCGGTTGCAAGCCCGTCTTTGGCATAGATGTATCCTGAGGAGTCGGATACCGTGACGACCTTGCCTTTCAGCTCAATGATTTTCTCAGTTGCGAACTGTGCTACATTACCGGATCCGGAGATTGCCACGCGCTTTTCCTTGAAATCCTCTTTGGCTCTTTTCAGCATTTCGACCAGGAAGTATACAGCGCCATAGCCGGTTGCTTCCGGTCGGATGAGTGAACCTCCCCAATTGAGGTCCTTGCCGGTGAGTATACCGGTAAATTCATTTTCCATTCGCTTGTATTGACCAAAAAGGTAGCCGATTTCACGCTTGCCAACTCCGATGTCTCCAGCAGGTATATCGGTGTATTTGCTGATATGCCGGTGCAGCTCGGTCATGAAGCTCTGGCAGAATTTCATCACTTCGCGATCGGATTTTCCTTTGGGATCGAAATCGGCTCCGCCTTTGGCACCGCCCAGGGGCAGGGTAGTGAGAGCGTTCTTGAAAATCTGTTCAAAGCCGAGAAATTTGAGGATACTCAGGTTAACGGAAGGGTGAAAGCGCAGTCCGCCCTTGTAGGGTCCGATGGCCGAGCTGAACTGAACCCGAAAGCCGCGATTGACCTGGATACGACCGGTACGGTCGACCCAGGGCACCCGAAACATGATCACGCGTTCGGGTTCGACCATGCGATGCAAAATGTGAGCTTCTTTATATTTGGGATGCTCTTCGATAAACGGAATCGTGATCTCGGCGACTTCCCGCACCGATTGCAGAAACTCTGTTTCATTGGGATTTTTTGCCTCCACTTCTTCCATGAAGGCATCGATTTCTGATTCAAAAGATTTACTCATAAATGTTTTTAAATAAATGGTTAAACACCGGTTATAAAAATCCGGATAGACTGCATTTTGGCTCCCGGTCCTTAATTATCCAACTTCCGGCAAATGCAGTAAAAACAATATTTGCTTCACAAATAATATATATCTTATTACACACCAACGCTTTACATATGTATGTACTAAATATAGTCAACCGCTGTATTGCATACAAAAAATATGTTGCGAACTGCGGCGGTAACCCCGTAGTTAAGCCCTGTTCGTTATCTGTATACGGTATGTAGTCGCACTGATTACAAATGATGGCTATATTTGTTTGAGTCGGGGTGTGAATCTGCTATTTTGGATCCGTAAACTATAGTTGTCACATTATTTTTTTTAACTTGTATTAATCAACCCAAACTTCTTTCCATGCTTATTTCAACCAGAGATATCCATCTCAAAACCAAGGGATTTTCCGACATCCATGATCTCACCCGACAAGTCGACGAGGCTGTTCGCGACTCGGGCATCAATGAGGGATTCTGTCATGTGTTTGCCGTAGGCTCCACGGCATCCATATCCACCATGGAGTTTGAGCCGGCACTGGTCAAGGACATCAAGGAGAAGCTCGAGGAGTTCGCTTCGGAAACCATGCGGTCCCACCATTCGCAAACCTGGGGTGACGACAACGGGTTTTCGCACATCCGGTCAACATTCATGGGACCTGGCATCACCGTGCCGATTCGTGACGGTCGATGCATCCTCGGCACATGGCAGCAGATCGTGCTTCTGGATCACGACAATCGTCCACGCGACCGACATGTGGTTGTCCAGGTTGCAGGAATTGCAGAGAAAAAGTGACGGTTTCGGTGGAACGGTGTATATTCAAGGGTGAATATTATCCCGAAAAATGACCCCTATTGTACCACCATGACCGAAAAACCCTGGCTGATTGCCGAATCGAACTGGAAAACCGTTCAGGAACACACCTGCGAAGTGGCCGTTCTCCCCTGGGGCGCCATCGAGCCTCACAATTATCACCTGCCCTATGCAACCGACAATATCGAGTGCGGATATGTTGCGGCCGAGGCCGGACGTCTGGCCTGGGAGAAAGGGGCCCGGGTTGCCATCCTGCCGACCGTACCTTTTGGAGTGCAGACCGGCATGCTGGACCTGCCCTTCTCCATCAACATGAATCCATCTACCCAGGAGGCGGTGCTGGGTGATATTGCCCGATCGCTGGAGGGACAGGGTGTGCGTAAGCTTCTTGTGCTTAACGGACACGGCGGGAACAACTTCCGCCAGATGATCCGCGAACTGCAGACGGAGCTTGAACTGCTGCTTCTGACGGCTGACTGGTACCGGGCAGCTGACTGGAATGAGTATTTTGAAGAACCGGGTGATCATGCCGGGGAATTTGAAACCAGTGCGGTGATGCATATCCGCCCGGATTTGGTGAGACCCCTTTCCGAAGCTGGAGACGGGCATGAGCGCAAGTTTCGAATCAAGGCCATGAAAGAGGGATGGGTTTGGACGCCGCGCGAATGGACTGAAATTTCCGTTGATACCGGTGTAGGTAATCCGAAACATGCCACTGCTGAAAAGGGAGCCCGTTTTCTGGAGGCGTGTTCCAGAAACCTGGCCGATTTTCTTGTTGAACTGGTGAATACAGACCGTTCCGATCTCTATGAACCGGATTAGTAAAATTAAGAAACAGCTTTTTTCTATTTTACCGATTGTGACATACATCATCCAATCCAATAATAATGCATTTTCAATACCGGAATACCTTTTCATCAATGACAATAGCCGCCACGTTGTGCCTGATGACACTCTCATGCGTGTCAGCCGAAACGATTCAGAAAGCAACGACAGATGATGGTGCAGGCAATTCGGCGGTAACTGCAACAGCGCCAGAGTTGACTACCCCGGAGTCAACGCAAATGCTGGTGCGGCCGGCTGATTCGAAGAGCGATAAATACCTGGCATCCGAGCGGCCGCTTCCCCGGGAGGTCGTGCCGTCAAGAGGCTATCAACTGTCTGTTTTGAGAGAGAATCGCACGCCTGACGGACGGCCCGGTGAAAATTACTGGCAGCAATTCACCGAGTATGATATTGAAGCGACATTGGATCCCGCAGAAAGAAGACTCTCGGCCACAGCACGCATCACCCTGCATAACAATTCACCCGATACCCTCAGACGTGTGCATCTTGAGCTGGTTCAGAATCACCATGCCGAAGGGGTTGCACGAAACCGGCCTGCGGAGATCACCGGTGGGGTCAATCTCCATCGGGTAATTGTAAATGGCACTAAGTTCAAGGAGGAGCGGGTGACCCGTAACCGGTATACGGTGGATGGGACACGAATGTTTTTCTGGCTGTCTGAGCCACTTGGCAGCGGAGAGCAGCTTCAGATCGATATTGACTACGATTTTGTGATACCGCAGCGGGGTGCGGGCGGACGCATGGGTCACAGCCGGGACAATCTGTTCTATCTCGGCTACTGGTATCCTCACATGGTGGTGTATGATGATGTGGTTGGCTGGCATCCTGATCCCTATCTGGGTCAGGCCGAATTCTATCACGGATTTGCGGATTACAATCTTACGATTCACGCACCCGAAAACTGGCTGGTTATGGCTACGGGTGAGCTCATGAATGCCGATGAGGTGCTGTACCCGGATGTGCTTTCCAGATGGCGAAAAGCCAGAGAGAGTGACGAAACGATGCGCGTATATACAGCCGGGGGCGATCAGGCTTCGACGGTCAGTGCCGCTGGAGACAGGGGAATGCTGACCTGGCGATTCAGAGCACAGAATGTCCGGGATGTCGCTTTCAGTGCAACGCGCGAATCGCACTGGGATGCCGCCCGCACATCTGTCGGCGATCTGACAGGCAACGGTCGCGACGATTACACCGTCATCAACACATTCTGGAGGGAAGAAGCTCCGCTCTGGTCTGAAGTTACGGCCTACCAGCAGCATGCCATTACATTTCTCTCCAACATGACCGGGTTTCCCTATCCCTGGCCTCACATGACGGCAGTTGAAGGTGCCGGGATCATTGGTGGCGGCATGGAGTATCCGATGATGACTGTGATGGGCGACTATAACATGCGAGGCGAGGATGCGCTTTACTCGGTCACTGCTCACGAGCTGGCCCACATGTGGATTCCGCTGATCGTAAGCACTGATGAGCGCCGCTACAGCTGGCTTGATGAAGGAAATACCGTATTCAGTACGGCGGAAGCTGCCAATGAGTATATCCCGCAGCGGCAATCTCATCACCGGTCGCAGTTCTCATACATCAGTGCAGCCCGACGCGGGGATGAGGGTCCGATTATGCGCCGTTCCGACTACCACTACACCTCCGATCATTTCCGGCTTGCATCCTACCCGAAGCCCGCAACCGTGCTGGTTGCATTGCGCCATCTGCTGGGAGATGACGTTTTCCGGGAGGCATATCAAAGTTTTGTCAATGAATGGGCCTTCAAACAGGCGTATCCATGGGATTTTTTCCGCACATTTGAGCGGGTGAGCGGACGTGATCTTGGCTGGTTCTGGTACAGCTGGTATTACGAAACCTGGGTACTCAACCAGGCCATAGCTTTGGTGGAGGATGTGGATGACGGCACCCGCATAGTCATCCGTGACGAGGGCAAGGTGCCCATGCCGGTTTATCTGACGGTGACCCGGATGGATGGTGAAGAAGCCAAGTACAAGATTCCGGTGGATGACTGGCTGCGAGGGAAAAGGCAGACCGAAATCATCATTCCGGACAGGCAGATACAGCAGGTTGTTATTGATGCCGACCAGAAGCTGCCGGACATCGACAGGCACAATATGTTATGGATGCGTTGATGTCATTTTTGGCATCTCACCCACTACTTGCCTATTTTAAGGCATCATGAGTGATGAGCATCCAACAACCTTTGAGATCAATGACAATTCGTTGGTTTGCCCGGTTTGTAAAAATGACCGGTTCACAATTCGCCATGCCCTTTTGAATACGAGAACAACAATATTTTTCGGGCTTGATTTTCTGAATATAAAAGCAAAGAACTACGTCTACTCGCGGTGCGATCACATACTCTGGTTTTTGACCGCTTCCGGAGATACCCCATGAGCAATGAATTGACAATACCCTGGTATCTGAAACTGACCATCATCCTGGCCGGCCTCACCCTCTTTGTCTTCTTTCTCATCCAGGCGAGTTCCATTCTGGTGCCGTTTCTGTTTGCTGTTTTCTTCGCCATTCTTCTTACGCCGCTCTCGTCCTTTCTGGAGAAATACCGCATCCACCGGATCTTCTCCTCGCTTCTGAGCGTGCTGATCGGCATTACATTTCTGGCCGGAATCATCTTCTTTTTCTACAGCCAAATTGTCAATTTTGCGCAGGATCTCGGGATGATTGAAAGGCGGATAAACGAGCTTTTTGAACAGTTCTACGGGTTTTTCAGTGCCTATCTTGATGTGGAGCCGGATGCGCAGCTCGAATCGGTACAGGATGCCATCGTCACGTTTCTTCGGGATAATGTGGAGCCGCTTACACGGGGCGTGATGACCGCCGCGACCACGGTGACCATGTTTTTCCTGATCCCGATCTATGTTTTTCTGTTGCTGATGTATCGCGATTTCCTGAGGGACTTCTTCCTTATGGCTCTGGCGAGAACCGACCGGGGCAACAAAGTCGAGAAGGTACTCAACAAAGTGCGAAGCGTGATTCAGAACTATATCACAGGAATGTTTATGGTGATCTGCATCCTTGCTGTTCTCAACAGTACGGCACTCATGATCATCGGGGTGGATCATGCGCTCTTCTTCGGCGTGTTCGCCGCCATGCTCAATGTGATTCCGTTCCTGGGGCCAATTCTCGGATCCATCCTCCCGATTATTTATTCACTGCTAACCATGGACTCGCTGTGGTATCCGGTGGCTGTTCTGGCCTCATTTTACGTGATACAGCTGTTCGAGAGCAATCTGTTCACGCCTATGATCGTCGGCCAAAGGGTGAGTTTGAACCCCCTGGTTACACTGCTTGCCATTTTTGTCGGGGGGCAGATATGGGGTCTGGCCGGCATGATACTCTTTATTCCCGGACTTGCCATGTTCAAGGAAATCTGCGATGAAGTGGATTCACTGCGTCCCTACGGCTATCTTCTCGGCAAGGTTAAAACCCGGGAGGAGACCGAGAAGGAGTATTTCTCGGGCCGGTTTCCCGGTTTCGGCATGAAGGAAGAGATGTCGGAATCAGGTGAATCGGATGGAAAGAATCCAGACAGAAAAGAACCCGTCAGCAGAAAAACCGGAGAAGAAAAAGCTTCTTCAAAGAAAACAG
>SLLP01000254.1 GCA_007133995.1 Balneolales bacterium | reverse complement strand
TTCTTTGACGTCTGCCATTACTATGTACTCCCGTTGGTTGTTTTGTCAGTTGAAAAAAATCTGTTAATCTTCTTTTTCGGCGATGGTTTTTATCGCTCCGGCAATATTAGAGCCTTGCGACCGGAGGCCACCGACGACATTGCTGATCGGGCTGAGAAGCAGTCCGATGATGTCACCGATCACTTCCTCTTTGGATTTCATTGCTGCAAGCGTATCAAGCTGATCTGTTGTGTAAACGGACTCTTCAATTACCGCAGCTTTGAATTCCGGCTTCTTTTTGTCCTTGATATATTTCTTAAGGACTTTTGCCGGGAAAGCAGCATCACCTTTGATAATCGAATAGGCCGTTTCATTGACCGTATGATCAATAATGCCTTCAAATTTTCCGACTTCGGTCAATGCTCTGCGAAACAAGGTGTTGTTGTATACCTTGTACGATATGTCGTTTTTACGAAATTCACCCCGCAGTTCATTCAGCTCGGCAACGGACATACCCTTGAAACTGGTCAGATAAAGGGCATCCGCATCCTTGAGTTCTTCGACGAGGTTTTTTACGATTTCTTTTTTTTCCGCTAAAGTAGCCATGGAACGTTACTGTCGTTTTAAGATTGTACAGCTGAGCGGGATATGGGGATGCTTGGTCCCATAGTCGAGCTGATAGAAACACTACGGATATATACGCCTTTGGCCGAGGCGGGGCGCAATTTTATAACTGTCTTCAGAAATGCCTCGGCATTATCCCTGAGCTGATCGGGTTCAAAGCTGCTTTTGCCAATTGATGTGTGCAGAATACCGTATTTGTCAACACGGAAATCAATTTTGCCTGCTTTCACATCCTTTACAGCATCTGCAACATCCATTGTCACCGTTCCGCTTTTCGGGTTGGGCATAAGACCCCTGGGACCAAGAACCTTGCCAAGCCGGCCTATTTTTCCCATGACATCAGGTGTGGCGACGATAACATCAATGTCGGTCCAGCCCTCCTGGATTTTCTCGATATAGTCATCAAGTCCGACATGATCGGCACCGGCCTCTTTGGCTTCCTCCTGCTTGGCAGGATTGACCAATGCCAGCACCCGAATGGTTTTCCCGGTGCCATGCGGCAGCGACACCGTTCCACGGACCATCTGGTCAGCGTGCCTGGGATCCACACCCAAACGAATGTCAAGATCTATGGAGGCATCAAACTTCGTAACTGAAGTTTTCTTTGCCAGCTCGGTAGCTTCGGCGAGGCTGTATTCCTTGCCTGCCTCTATAAGCTTTTGAGCTTCAATGTATTTTTTTCCTCTTTTGGGCATAAATTAAAACCTGCATATGGTTACTTTTTTCGATCAACTCTTAGACCCATGCTCCTGGCCGTTCCGGCTATCATTTCAGCTGCATGATCAATATCAAAAGCGTTAAGGTCTTTCATTTTGACTTCGGCAATCTCCTTGCATTTGCTCCAGGGCACTGACCCAACCTTGATTTTGTTGGGCTCGCCTGATCCGGACTTCAACTTCAGTGCCTGCTTGAGTAGAACCGCAGCCGGCGGTGTCTTCGTCTGGAATGTAAAGGACTTGTCCTGGTATACCGTGATAACAACCGGAATAAGGGTGCCCGTATTTTCCTGAGTACGGGCATTGAATGCCTTGCAAAATTCCATGATATTGACACCGGCCTGACCCAGAGCAGGTCCAACCGGCGGAGCAGGGTTGGCCTGTCCACCCATGATCTGCAATTTTATTACTTTACTTACTTTCTTAGCCATATTTCATTTAACCTTCTTCTGTTGCATTACGCCGCTCCGGCTGCAATGCAGTTTGAGTGACTTTTGCAAGTCAGGCATCGGGGTCTACCTGGTTCACATCCACTTCCACCGGTGTCCGGCGTCCGAAGATGCTGACAAGCACCCGTAATTTCATTTTGTCAGGGTACACTTCCTCGACAGTACCGTCAAAATCCTTGAAAGGTCCATCGATCACCTTGACCAGATCACCTTTTTTGAACGGAATTTCTACAAGACTTGCACTTTCATCCTGACTCTGTGCTGTTCTGCCCAGGATCCGATCTACTTCTTCCTGCTTCAGCGGGGTCGGTCGGACACTTGTTTTGTCATTTTTAAGAAATCCAATGACCGATGGTGCATTAGAAATCAGGTTATTTACAGAATCGTCAAAGAGAGCCTCTACAAGGATGTAACCCGGGAAGAAATTCTTTTCTCTGGTTCTCTTTTTGCCGGATCTGATTTCGATAACCGTTTCACTCGGAATCAGTATTTCCTTGATTTTGTCCTCAAAACCCTGAAGCTCAATTTCCCTTTGCAGGTACTCTTTCACCTTTTTCTCATGGCCTGAGAAACAGCGCACGACATACCAGTTCCGTTGCTGATTTTCCATATTAACCAAAGATCAATTCAAGCACAGTGCTGTAAACACGGTCCACTCCAAAAATAAAAAGTGACACTATAATGGAGAAAACCACGACGATAACCGTACTGTCGATGAGTTCTTGTTGCGTGGGCCAGGAGACTTTACTCATCTCCTTTTTCACACTTTGAAAGTATTCTGCGATTTTGTTCATAAATTTTTAAATGCCTGTCGGAGAAGCACGGGTGGAGGGACTCGAACCCCCAACCT
>SLLP01000203.1 GCA_007133995.1 Balneolales bacterium | reverse complement strand
TCCCAAGTCATTTATCAACCAGTACGATTTGAATATCCATGAGGTTATTACCCGTAACGCCGGTGACCAGCAATCCGTCTGTTTTCCTGAAAAAATTCCAGGAGTCGTTGTTTTCCAGAAATGACTCCGGATTGATGTCGTTCTTTCGGGCATCCAGAGCCGTTTGGCCGGTTGCAACGGCTCCTGCGGCATTGGTTTCACCATCTTTTCCGTCTGTGCCACCGCTGAGCAGGGTAATGCAGTGTTGCCCTTCAAGGGCCATGGCAGCACTCAGGGCCAGTTCCTGATTGCGTCCGCCTTTGCCGGAACCCTTGACAGTGACTGTTGTTTCGCCGTAGAAAACCAGCGCCGCCGGCTTGGCAACAGGCTTGTCTCTTGCCAGCACTTCCACCGCCTGTTCGGCAATGGTTTTGGCCACCTGGCGGGCTTCGCCTGTAAGAAAATCGTTATTGAGCGTGGCGTTGTACCCCATCGATTCCGCCTCCTTCAAAATAGATTCCGCCACTTTTTCGGCACTTGCCACCACATTGATATGGGTATTAAGCTGCGGCCTGCTTTCGACAAAAGATCCCCCTTTTTCCAGAAAGCGGATGATTGATACGGGAATTTTCTTGTCCAGATCGTATTTACGCAGCAACTCGAGAGCAAACTCGGGTGATACCGGATCGTGGGTCAGCGGGCCGCTGCCTATATCGGCCGGATCATTGCCGGGCACATCCGATACTGCCAGCAATTCAACTGCAGCATTGCCGAACATGGTGCGCAGACGCCCGCCTTTTACCTGTGAAATACTTTTCCGGATGCGGTTGACGTCACCAATGGGCGCCCCGCATTGCAAGAGCTGCCGGTACAAAGACCTGACTTCATCAAACTCCAACGATTCATCCGGCATGCAAAGCAGCGAGGAGCTGCCGCCGCTTATCACGTAGATGACCAGGTCGGTGTCCCTGACATCGGATGCCACATCAACAAGCTCGTACGTGGCCGTAAGGCTGTTGAGATCCGGAACCGGGTGCGAAGCTTCAAACTGCTGAATGCGCCGGGTGTCGGTTTTCAGACCGTATGGACAAATGACAATACCGTCGTAAATATTCCTGCCCAGGATGTTTTCCAGCTCCAGCGCCATGCGTCCGGCCGCCTTGCCCGACCCGAACACCCAGATCCGCCGTTCTTCAGGCATTGCATAGGAACGGCCGCAGATCGAGATTACATCATCATCCAGCATCACCGACGAACGGACAATCTTTTCCGGTGATACCTCCTCCAGTCCGTGCAGAAACAGCCGTTCGATGTCTCCTCTCTGCTTCTGATAGAGCTCTCCTTTTTTCAATTCGGTCATGATCTTGTCCTGATAATAAACATCTTCCCGCAAATAAAAAATGCAAATGACACTTTCAAATGGCGGCAGCTAACCGGCCGCCAAATTAAAAAAATCGCATAATGAAAATAACAATTCCCTGCCAATCTGTTGCGGTTAATCTGTAAAATTAAAAACCGGATTTATCCTTTCGCTGTGCCTTTCGTATCTTTGGGTTTGAAATCATTCCGATATCACCATCGTGATCACATTTGGTACATTTAAATGACCTTCAATTTGTGATCTGAACCGGCAGCAGGTGCCTAATGCAAAAACTTCAGTTGTTCAACACGTTAACCAGGAAAAAAGAGCCATTTGTTCCTCTCAGGGAAGGATTTGCCGGCATTTACGTTTGTGGTCCAACCGTTTACGGTGACCCGCATCTTGGTCATGCCAAGAGTTATGTCAGTTTTGATGTTGTAGTCCGTTACTTCCGCTATCTCGGGTACCGGGTTCGCTACGTGCAGAACATCACCGATGTCGGACATTTGACGGATGATGCGGATGAAGGTGAGGACAAGATGGCCAAACAATCGCGCATCGAGCGGCTCGAGCCGATGGAGATAGCCGAAAAATACACCTATCGCTATTTCAGAGACATGGACCGGCTGAATGTGCTGCGTCCGGATATAGCCCCGCGGGCGACAGGTCACATCCCCGAGCAGATAGCCATGATCAAAAAGCTCATCGAAAAAAGCCATGCATACGAAACCGGCGGCAATGTCTATTTTGACGTCACCTCGCTGCCGGATTACGGCAAGCTGAGCGGTCGCACATTGGACGAAGCTGAGCCGGGTTCACGAGTTGAGGTCGGCAGCGACAAAAAGAACGCGGCTGATTTTGCATTGTGGAAGAAAGCGGATGAGTCGCACATCATGAGATGGGACTCTCCCTGGGGCGAAGGATTTCCGGGATGGCACATTGAGTGCTCAGCCATGGCTACCAAGTATCTGGGCAGGACGATTGACATCCACGGCGGCGGACTTGAGAATCAGTTCCCTCATCACGAGTGTGAGATAGCGCAGTGCGAAGGCGCCCATGACGAGCCGTTTGTGCGCTACTGGATGCACAACAACATGGTCACGCTAAACGGGCAGAAGATGGGCAAATCGCTGGGCAACGCCATTTCACTGGAGCAGTTTTTCACCGGTGAGCACAAACTGCTCAGCCGGGCCTGGCGGCCGGAGGTGATCCGTTTCTTCCTGCTGCAAAGCCATTATCGCAGCACCACCGATTTTTCCGAATCGGCGCTGGAATCTGCTGAGACAGGATACCGCAATC
>SLLP01000165.1 GCA_007133995.1 Balneolales bacterium | reverse complement strand
TATCGTATATCGCCGGTCACCTCTTTCCCCAGCCAATCGGGTTTTTCGAATGACTCCTCGACTGATTCCAACTCGACTTCTGCAATAACAAGACCCTCATTATCACCGAGGAATTCATCCACTTCAAACGTGTGCTTACCGTACCTGACATAAAATCTGATTTTGTCTATGATGCCAGGTTCGCAGATTCCAAGCAGCTCTTGTGCCTCTTTCACCGGTACCTCTCTCTCCCATTCGAACCTGCTGGTACCGGAATCGACACTTTTCCCTTTTATCGTAATATGCCCCCTGTCACCCGTCACGCGGACTCGCACCGTCCGCTCGGGTAGCGAACAGAGGTATCCTTGTGTGATTCGCACTTTTTTATAAGCCTTGCTTTTAAAATCACCATTTACCAGAAATTTTCGTTCAATTTCCAAGTGCATTTCAAAATCTTTAACCGTTTAAATTTTACATCCGATTGGATTTTAAGAGCTGTATACTATTAAATCACAGCGTCCGCAACACCGGGTCAAAAGGATTGCTGGTCATTATTTCTTCAAATGAGCCACCATCACCATCCGCGCGCTTTTCAACGGATCAAAACTGCCGCCGTTGTAATCTCCGCACAAACGCGCAATATTCATGTCATGAGCGGCAAAAGCGGCCTCGAACCACACCAGGTCGTAAAGTTTGACACGCTCCTGAAAGCTCACCGACCGGCCATTTTCCACGGAGACAAATGCCAGTGATTTTACCACCATTCCGTTTTCAATATGGCGGTTGATGCGGCAGGTCAGTTCTCCCAGGGCCACTGTCTCCACTGGAACCAACTTCTCTCTGACATAAGAAGGATTCAGATAATCCATCACAAGATATCCTCCTGACTTTAAATTGGCTTTCATATTGGAAATAACCTGAAGATTGTTAAAATCATCATCAAAATACCCGAAACTGGTAAACAGATTACAGACGAGGTCAAACGGCGAATTGCGCCAGGATCGCATATCCCCCGTTTCAAAACTGACGCTTTGAATGTTTGCCTCCCCGGCTTTATCACGAGCCTTTTTTATCGCCTGCAGGGAAAGATCCACACCGGTTACCTTATAGCCTTTCAACGCCAGCAGCAGCGAGTGCCGGCCGCGGCCGCATCCCAAATCCAGCACGCGGGGGTATTCTGCGGGCGGAAGCAGGCCGGTAATCCACGTCACAAGCCGCGCGGCCTCGGCATCATCCCTGTTGGCATACAATTGTTCGTAGAGCGGACTGTCAAACCATGATTCGAACCAGGAGTGGGAGGACATATCAGAAGTCGTTACATGTTGATATTCGGTTCACAATATATCCTAATTTGCATCAAATATTATTGTATTTTCACCCGAAACAAAAACAATTGACTGATTACCGAACCGACTGATTACCCGGTCATGACCTACTCAAGTAAACTGCAGGCGGTGGTCCACGGATCACGAACGGTACTGTGCGCCGGACTGGATCCCGTGCCCGAACTGTTGCCCCCCGAATTGAGGTCGCAGGGGCTATCGGAAAGCGAGATGGCCGTGACCTTCTGCCGCCGCCTGATCGAGCAGACCAAAACGGGTGTTGCGGCCTACAAGATCAATATCGCCTATTTTGAGGCTCTGGGCGTGGACGCTTTTTATGTCCTCAACGATGTACTTGACGCCATCCCATCCGGGAAAATACTGATCGCCGACGCCAAGCGGGGCGATGTACCGCACACCAATACACGCTACAAGGAAGCCTACTTCGACCGTCTCGGTTTTGACGCGATCACCCTCTCCCCGTTTATGGGGATGGATACGCTGCTCCCGTTTCTTCAGGACCCGGACCGAGCTGTCTATGCGCTTACCCTTACATCCAACCCCGGCGCTGCGGACATTATGACCCGCACTTTTGGTGAATTTGCCACCCTGAGCGAATATCTGGCCGCGTTGATGCAGAAAACAGCTCAGCAGCATCCCGGCACGCTGGGCATGGTCATCGGGGCAACGCAAAGTGCGGTTTACGGTCCGGTGATGAAGGCCAACCCCGGGGCCCCTCTGCTCATACCGGGTGTGGGAGCCCAGGGCGGATCTGTGACCGAGCTTGCCCATCATCTCCGGTACCACGAGGGCATTCCGTTGATCAATGTAAGCCGCGGACTTGCTACGTATGACAAGGGGAACCCAAATACCTGGGAGGTGCAGGTGGCATCCAACACAGACCAGTTCAACAAACTGCTGGAGCCCATCTCAAAGTACTATCTTCAACCACCCACCGGAAGTGGTCACGGAGGCCAGGCCTGATGAGCAGACCGCTTGTGACAGTATACACCGATGGCGCCTGCAGTGGCAATCCCGGTCCGGGTGGATGGGGTGTGCTGCTTCAGTGGAAGGGCAAAGAGAAAACGCTCAGCGGAGGCGAACCCAACTCCACCAACAACAGGATGGAACTGATGGCGGTGATCCGTGCGCTTGAAGCGCTCAACCGTCCCTGCCGGGTGTCGATCCACAGTGACAGCGCACTCATTGTCAATGCGTTTAAGCAGGGTTGGGTGGACAACTGGCTGCGGCGGAACTGGAAACGGGCCGACAAGAAGCCGGTCGAAAACAGGGATTTATGGGAGCGTCTTCTGGAGGCGATGAAGCCACACCAGGTGGAATGGGTCAAGGTCAAGGGTCACGCCGACGACGAACGCAACAACCGGGTGGATCGCCTGGCTGTGGAGGCCTGCAAAAAAGTGCAGAATTCTGCGAATTGATGAAATTGATGCATTAGTCGTCAATTTCCATCGGGCCTTTTTCTCATCACATTTTATTCCACTGGTACCGCGCATACGGCTTGAGATGCAAATCATCATGCATCCCCTCATTGGCTTTGAACCATCCGGTAACGGCTATCATCGCGGCGTTATCGGTACAGTATTTTGGATGGGGAATGTGCAGTGATATGCCGAGTTCATCGGCCATCTTTTGCGCCTTGCCCCGCAGCATGGTGTTGGCTGATACGCCTCCGGCAATAATCACGCTTTTTACTACAGTTTTCTTTACGGCCTGGCGCAGCTTGTGAATCAGCACATCGGTGATCGCGGCAGATATGCTGGCACACAGATCGGCACGATGTTCGGTCAGAAATTGTTCCCGCTCCGGCTCATGAATGTCCTGCAGAAAATAGAGGACAGATGTCTTTAGTCCGGAGAAACTAAAATCGAGCCCCCTTTTCAGCATGGCCCGGGGAAAGTTGTAGAAAGCGGGATCGCCATCACGTGCCAGGCGATCGATTTCGGGTCCGGCCGGATATGCCAGTCCCAGCAGCTTGCCGATTTTATCAAAGGCCTCACCGGCGGCATCATCCCTGGTCTGGCCCATCAGCTCGTGGTGCAGCGGCCGGGTGACATGAAAAATCTGGGTGTGTCCGCCGGAAACGACCAGGCCCACAAACGGAAGCTGCGGTTGCTCATCGATAAATGTGGCGTAGATGTGCGCATCGATGTGGTTTACACCTATGATTGGTTTATCCCATTGAATGGCGAGCCCTTTGGCGAAGCATAGTCCCACAAGCAACGAACCCATCAACCCCGGACCTTCGGTAACGGCAACAGCGTAGATATCTTCCCTCGTAACCCCAGCCTGTGACAAGGCCTGTGAAACGGTGTGCCAGATGACCTTTTCATGTGCACGCGAAGCCAGTTCCGGCACGATTCCGCCGAAATCAATATGGTCACTTTGTGATGCGATCACGCTGGAGAGCAGCCGTCGGCCATCATACACTGCCGCGGCCGTCTCGTCGCATGAAGATTCAATCCCCAGGACCAGCATTGGGTATCAGGGATTAGTTTCTTACAAACACACCCGGATTTGAACCAGCGGCAAGTACCCCGCCTCTATACCCCACGGAATAAACCGGGAAACTTGAAAGGCCGTCAGCCTCCCATGTATCTCCATCGTTGGTCGATGTGTAAACACCTTCCCGGGTGGCAGCAACAAGCCTGTCATTATGTGCAACAGCAAGATCGTAAATCTCTGCATTGGCAAACTGGTTTCCGGTGGCCTGCCAGCTTTGTCCGGCATCAGCAGAGCGGTAGACTCCGTCCTGAGTGGCTGCAAACAGGACACCATCAGCGTTGACGGCAATGGCATTGGTCCGGACATGGGGAAAATCCGTGTCCATTGGCGACCACTGTTCACCGCCGTCATCCGAACGGTAAATGCGATTGGCCACACCGGCAAAAACGGCACCATCGGGATGAACGCCCAAAGCATAACCAAATTTCAGCGGAATGCCTTCATTGGCCTGACTCCAGGAAGATCCATTATTATCTGATATGTAGATGCCGCCGACCAGGGTAGCAGCAAAGACACGGCCGGATTCATGAACCATCACTGCCTGAACTCTTGTTTCATCCATGCCCTGGGATGTTCGGCGCCAGCTTCGTCCATTGTTATCGGTCCGATAGACTCCGTTTTGAGTGGCGGCAAAATAGGTACCACCTGTTCCCCGGGCGAAATCATAGACCGAAACGTTGTCAAGATTGCTTTGCAACCAGTTTTGTCCGCTGTCTGTTGAAAAAAAGACGCCCTGACCGAGTGTTCCGGCCAGCATGGCCCCGTTATCCGCTAAATGAAGCGCCCAGACCGAACCGCCATGAGGGCCGTCCATTTGATTCCAGTTGTTATATTCGGCGCCGGCTGTCTGAAAAGCCGAACCGACTAAAAACAGTATAAGTAATGAAGTAACTGATATATGTCTCATAGAAAAAGTCCTTTTGTAGGTGACGAACGAAAGCTTTTGATGCATTTAAATACGCAATGCTAAAATATAACGTTTAGCGGGAAATAAACGAATGATATTCTCACTGTTTCCTGTTTATTTATATCGGAGTTCATCATACCTTTAATTTTCCTCTTTTTCCCTCAACATCTGCAATGCCGAATAACAGCATTATTATTCGCGGAGCACGCGAACACAACCTCAAAAACATCGATCTGGATATCCCTCGGGATCAGTTTGTTGTTATTACCGGTATTTCGGGTTCCGGCAAGACTTCGCTGGCTTTCGATACCATCTATGCCGAAGGTCAGCGGCGCTTTATGGAGTCCCTTTCAGCATATGCCCGGCAGTTTTTAGGTATGATGGAGCGGTCTGAGACGGATTTCATTGACGGTCTCTCACCGGTGATCTCCATCGACCAGAAGACCACCAGTCGTAATCCTCGCTCTACTGTCGGCACTGTCACCGAAATTTATGACTATCTCCGCTTGTTGTTCGCCCGTGCCGGAACGCCCTTCTCCTATCTTACCGGCAACCGGATGCAGAAGCAAACACGTGAGGAGGTGGTCTCGAGCATCCTCCAGCTGCCGCAGGGCACGCGCGCATACTGCATGGCACCGGTGGTAAGAGGCCGCAAGGGCCACTACCGCGAACTGTTCGATCAGACCCTGAAGCAGGGATTCATTCGTGTACGTATTGATGGTGAGTTTCATGAGCTTGAGCCCGGTCTTCAGGCTGACCGCTATAAAACTCATAATATCGAAGTGGTGGTGGACCGGTTTGTCGTTTCGGAAAACAGCCGCACCCGCATTGAGCAAAGCGTGCAGGTTGCCCTGGACATGGCCGACGGCAATCTGATCCTGGCTATCGAGGACCCGGAAAGTGACAACGGCTTCCGCGACATGCTCTTTTCGCAAAACCTGTTTGATCCCGAAAGCGGCCTTTCCTACGACGAGCCGGCACCCAACATGTTTTCTTTCAACTCCCCCTATGGCGCATGTCCCGATTGTGACGGACTGGGATATCGCTATGATGTAGATGCCCGACTGGTCATCCCGTACCGAAAACAGAGCATTGCTGAAGGTGGTGTGCGATTTCTCGGAAAACCTCGCAGCATCTTCGTTTTCAAGCAACTTGAGGCGGTTTTCAAGACATACAACGCCTCTTTTCAAACCCCGTTCGCCGATCTGCCGGAGGAGCTTCAGACCATCATTATGGAAGGAAGCGGCACCACTCAATATGATGTTACCTACGATTTTCGCGACAGCAGCGTCACCTACAAGCACAGCTTTCCCGGAGTCTGCTCACTCATCCGGGAGCAATACGAAGAGTCCAGGTCATCTTCTCAGCGTGATAAAGCCAAGGCCTTCATGAACCGGGTTTCCTGTTCTTCGTGCGGAGGTGGTCGGCTTAATAAAGAGGCTCTCTCATACCGTATCGGCGATTCCAACATCCACGATCTTGTCCGGTTGGATATTCGGTCACTTCGGCGTACCGTTGACCGCTTCGATCTCACAGATCGTCAGCGGATCATTGCCACACAGATCGTAAAAGAGATTCGCGACCGGCTCGATTTTCTGCTGAATGTGGGGCTCGACTACCTCTCGCTCGACCGCGAGGCCCAGACCATCAGCGGTGGCGAGGCGCAGCGCATTCGTCTGGCCACACAAATTGGTACTCAGCTTGTCGGTGTGCTTTACATTCTTGACGAACCCAGCATCGGACTCCATCAACGTGACAACATCAAGCTCATCCATTCACTTAAACAGCTGCGGGATCTTGGCAACAGTGTGATCGTGGTGGAACATGACCGGGAAACCATCGAACATGCCGACTATGTGATCGATCTGGGTCCGGGCGCCGGGCGGTTTGGCGGTTACATTGTCTCCCAGGGCCGGCCGGAGGAACTCGATCCCGAATCGGCCACCGCCCGTTTTCTGAGATACGAGGAGACCATACCCCTGCCGGAAATACGGCGAAAAGGCAAAGGTACGGAATTGGTGCTCACCGGAGCATGCGGACACAACCTCAAGTCGGTTGACCTGCAGCTGCCCCTGGGTACATTTATCTGTGTTACCGGCGTAAGCGGCAGCGGTAAAAGTTCGCTCATCAACCAAACGGTCGTACCACTCCTCAGTTCTCATTTCTACCATTCTCGTACTGTTCCGCTTCCTTATGATACAGTAAACGGACTAGAGCATCTGAACAAAATCATTTCGATCGATCAGAGTCCGATCGGACGCACACCCCGCTCCAACCCCGGCACCTACACCAAGGTATTTGATATGATCCGGGCACTCTTTGCCGAGCTGCCCGAAGCCAAGATCCGTGGCTACGGCCAGGGCCGCTTCTCGTTCAATGTGAAAGGTGGACGCTGCGAGGCCTGCAGTGGCGATGGCATGAAAAAAATCGAGATGAATTTCCTTCCCGATGTCTATGTCACCTGCGAAAGCTGCAAGGGCAGGCGCTATAACCGGGAAACAATGGACATCCACTACAAGGGTAAAAATATCGCTGAAATCCTTGAAATGCAGATAGAGGAGGCGGCCATTTTTTTTGATGCGGTTCCGCGCGTCAAGCGCATACTGGAAACGATGAACTCGGTGGGTCTCGGTTACCTGACTCTCGGTCAATCCAGCACTACCCTGTCCGGCGGCGAGGCTCAACGCATTAAACTGGCCAGAGAGCTGTCAAAAATCGGCACCGGCGACACGCTTTATGTGATGGACGAACCGACAACCGGACTCCATTTCCAGGATGTCACCATGCTCGTCAATGTCATTCAGCAACTGGTCGACAAGGGCAATACGGTCGTGGTCATTGAGCACAATCTGGACCTTATCCTGGCGGCAGATCACGTCATCGACATGGGTCCCGAAGGCGGGAATGCAGGTGGTGAGATCATAGCCACCGGTACACCCGAAGAAATCACCCGTAACAAACGTTCATACACCGGCAAGTATCTTCTGGAGGAGATCCGGAATTCCCGCAAAAGCGCCACTGTGTGACAATTTTGTTACGCATTAAATTTCAGTGACTTGCAGTTCTTCGGTCCCATGCGAAACCTCACGGGAAAGCGGTATAAATTCATTGCCTGAGGCACCATTTTTACGTATATTTGTACTTAATGTCATTTTTCCGCTCGCATATCATCAAAGTTCCGCTTCTCCTGATCATCATCACGGGAATTACGTTTTTCGCGTGGCCTCGGGAGGAACGCCTGCCTGCCGGAGAATCGGTGTCTAGCTGGCTTATGAGCTTGCGAGCCGATACGGACAACCCGGATGTACATAGCAAAATCTACTCTCTGAGGGGCGAGGATGATGATATCCCCGGCCTGTTGCGGAAAGCATCCTCCATCATCGGTGAACACCAGGACGATTTCAATCTTCCTGTCGATGCCGGCAATACCTCGGATGATGATATCTATAACACTCTTCTGCTCAGGTGGACGCTCCATCAGCAGAATCCCCAGGCCGATACGGTCTTTATTGCAGACAGGCAGGCCCAGGTGCCTCCTGCAAGTGAAAAAGAGGACAAAACGCTTTGGAGCCAGTTCACCAGTTCCATTCAGTTCATCATCGGCGCCTACAGCCGAGCCAGCGAAGTTGTGGATTACATCCGTATGATCCTTCGTCCGCTGGTGAGTGGAATTGCAATCGGAGCCCCCTAGAAACCGACTACGGTCAGGCTGCTGGCTCGCTCGTCGCTAACCGGCAAAACGGTATAGCACCGATTGCGTTCTGACATGCCCTCCTTTGAGATACCATATCCGTTTTTGTTCGGGATTATTTTTCATCCTCTTACAGAAAAAGCTGAATGGTAACCTCAGTTTTAGTCCATCACATTTTTTTAATCACGCTGAATCGAAAAGATCAATTATGAAAGGAAACGGAACCAAACTGGCTTTTATCGTCGCTTTCCTCGCTTTGACGATATACTATCTATTCCCGTCGTTCCAGTACTGGCTGGAAATGCGAAAAATAGACGATATGCCCGAACAGGAACGCGTAGAATACATGCGCGACAACGAAGTACGCATTGAAAATATGCGGGAGAAGATTCTTACTCTCGGGCTCGATCTGCAGGGTGGAATGCATGTAACCCTTGAACTTGCCACCCATCAGCTGATCCGCGAACTCGCCGGAGAAAATGCCGATGATGAGTTCAATGAAGTGCTGACAACCGCTTCCCAACAGGCACGAGCCAACAACACCGATGTCATTAACGAATTTGTTCAGGCATTTGAAGAACGCGATCCGGAGGCGCGACTCAGTCGCTATTTCCGCTCTGATGCCGATAACATTACTCGTCGCTCCAGCAATGCAGAGATCCAGGAATGGCTTTGGGAGCAGCGAGACGCTGCCGTTAATCGGGCCATTGAAATTGTGCGCAACCGTGTTGACCGTTTCGGCGTAACCGAACCCTCCATTGTGCGCCAGGGCAGCAACCGGCTTGTCGTTGAGCTTCCCGGCGTCACCGATGAAGAGCGGGTCCGCGATCTCCTGCGTGGCACGGCGAGACTTGAATTCAGGCTTACTGCAGACCCCGATGACCTCCGCCATTCACTTGAGCGCATTGTCACCTGGTTCGACCCCGTAGATGACGAGGACGATTTCGACCTCGAAGATGAGTGGGAGGATTTCGAACAGGACCAGCAGGAGAATCCCCTGCTTCAGGTACTGGTTCCACAGGGCCAGGGCGTAACATTCGGCTCAGCTGCCGGACCCGATACTTCCGAAGTCAACCGCCTCATCAGCCAACCGGAAGTGCAACGTCTCCTTCCCCGGGATATTACGCTTATGTGGACCGCCAACCCGCAGTTCCAGATGGAAGGCCGTGATTACTACTCGCTGATTGGCGTTCGCCGGCAGGTTGAGCTGACAGGCGATGTGGTAACCGAAGCCCGACCTACCTTCGACCAGCACACCAATCGGCCTGAAGTCTCCATGACCATGAATCGGCAGGGGGCACGGGTCTGGGCACGCGTAACCGGTGCCAATATTGGCCGGCCAATCGCCATCGCCCTTGACGGTGTGATCTACTCTTACCCCGTTGTACAGGCTCAGATTTCAGGTGGCCGATCTTCCATCACCGGACTAGCCAGCAGTGCCGAAGCGGAAGACCTTGTGAACATCCTTATGTCGGGCGCCCTTCCCGCTCCGCTGGATATTGTCCAGGAACGTACCGTGGGTCCGAGTCTCGGTGAGGCCTCCATTCGTGCCGGTTTCAACTCGGCTCTTTTCGGTCTGGTAATCGTTGTCTTTTTCATGATGATCTACTACCGGACCGGCGGCGCCATTGCCGACATTGCCCTTGTCCTGAATATCATTTTTATCATGGGGATTCTGGCGGCGTTCAATGCCACGCTCACCCTGCCCGGTATCGCCGGGATTGTACTGACCATCGGTATGGCGGTGGATGCCAACGTACTGATATTCGACCGTATCCGCGAAGAACTACGTGCCGGTAAAAGTCTCATCGCTGCCATCGACAGCGGATACGCCAACTCCATGAGTGCGATCCTCGACGCCAACATCACCACATTCCTGACCGCTGTAATTCTGTTCAGCTTTGGCGTAGGTCCGATCAAAGGGTTTGCCATTACTCTGATGGCAGGTATCGCCGCCTCGCTATTCAGCGCAATCATCATCACCCGCGTGATTGTTGACTGGATGACCAAAGAAAAGAAATGGAACGTCAATTACGGCTGATACCCCATTCAATACACATTTTCCAAACACAAATTTTTACGTACTCATGAGACTTTTTGAAACCGCAAACTAC
>SLLP01000217.1 GCA_007133995.1 Balneolales bacterium | reverse complement strand
ATGAACCTGCACGGGGCGTCGGTGAAAAAACGCTCGCTGTTCTTTCAGAAAAAGCACGGGCTGAAGATGCATCCCTTTGGAATGTGATCGCCGATGTCGAAACAACCGGAATCTACAAGCCCGCCATTCCCAGAATCCGCGAATTTGTGGATGTACTTCATCGCACCATGGAAAAACTGAAGGATACCGGGCTCACTGACACGGTACGCTTTCTGTTGGAGGAATCCGGCTATGTCCGCCAGTTTATCGAAGAGCATTCGCATGAGTCGTTGATGCGCCGTCAGAATGTCATGGAGCTGCTGAACGCAATCTCTTACTTCGAGAAAAGCAGCAATCAGCCTTCACTCAGTTCTTTTTTACAGGAGATCAGCCTGGTCACCGATCTTGATGCCCATGACTCCAATGAACCGGCTGTTACGCTTATGACCGCTCACGGTTCAAAAGGACTTGAGTTCCCTTTCGTATTTATAGCCGGATTGGAAGAGGAGCTGTTCCCCATCGGAGGTCGCATCGGAGAAGAAGTTGATATTGAAGAAGAGCGGCGGCTCTTTTATGTGGCCATCACCAGGGCCGAGAAACATCTCTATTTCAGCTATGCAAAAAATCGATTCCGGTTCGGCGATCAGGTCGAAATGCGAAGATCCCGCTTTCTGGATGAAGTGGACTCATCTGTCGTTCGAACGGAGACAGGTGCAACAATCCGCCAAAAAGGATCGCCCGGCAGGACTGCCGGCGGCACGTACATCTCCTACAATGAGCATGATGGCGATACGCCTGTCTGGAATCGCTCAGGCAGTGGAAAAAATAGTGGAATTGGAAGTGGGTCAGGAGCTGGATATGAAGATGGGAGCAGTTTCGGTAGAGACATTGAAAACGGAGACTCATCAGTCACGATTGAGTATGAGTCTTATGAATCAGGCTGGCGACCCGGACTTGCTGTGATTCATCCCAAATTCGGTCCCGGAAAAATATTGCAATGTGAGGGTGCCGGTGAAGATGCCCGTCTGACTGTATTCTTTAAAAAGGTGGGGCAAAAAAAACTTGTTGCCAGATTGGCCAAACTTACAGTGATCGGATAATGTTTCGACAGTCTGATTGCATGTCATTATGTACCCAGAGTTTCCTTGAATTCCACAAACTGCATGATATCCTTCCGGGAGATAATGCCGATAAGCTCACCCTTGTCCAGCACCGGAAGGCGACCGCTGCCTGCATCAATCATCTGCATGAGGACATCGTAGGCATCCGTATCCGGTTCCACCGTTCGCAGCGCCTCCCTGGGCGTCATGACATCCGAAACACGTGTGAACTCCCACTGCTTACGATCAACAGCCTTAACCTGGTTTATCTCCACAAGACCGACAAATTCATCTCTTCTCATTACTGGAAAACAGGAAAAACGGTTTTTGAAAAAGTACTCATTGACCAGGTTTCTCAGAGTGACGTCAGGGTGAACTGTTGATGGATTGGTCGTCATGATTTTTTTCACGGGAATATCTGACAAACCCTCACGCATGGCTACCATATAATACCCGCTTTTCGCCGACTGAAGCAGGAACATACCCACAAAAACCCACACAACACCAACGATAACAGATCCTCCAAAAAGCACCAGCACACCTGTAAACATGAGGAAAAAAGCAAAAATTTGCCCCAGGTTGCTAACTATACGTGTAGATTTACGCAGGTTTCCGGTGTAATGCCATATTACAGCACGCAGCATGCGCCCTCCATCGAGGGGAAAACCGGGAACCATATTGAAAATCACAAGGAGGATGTTAAGATATCCAATATACCACAGAACACTGTAGACCCCAATTGATACCATGGGTTCAAGTACAAAAGCCGCTACCAGAAATATAATACCCAGAAAAAAACTGCAAAGGGGTCCGGCACCGGCAATTACAAATTCATCACGAGCACGCTCCGGCTCCTTTTTCATTTTTGCCAGCCCGCCGAAAATGAAAAGTATTATTTCAGAAATATCAACATTTCTCTTCTTTGCAACAATTGCATGTGCAAACTCGTGCATCAATATAGAAAAGAAAAAAAGCAGGGCAGCAACAATACCAAGCAACCATGATGCACCGGTGGATATATCCTCTATGTTCTGTGGAAAAAAATAATTTGCAAGTATAAATACAACCAGGACAAACATTATGAACCAGCTGTAATCCAAACCTATTCTGATCCCTTTGTAACTGCCCAGTGTCAAACCCTGTTTTTGCATGGTTGCTATTCCGGATACGTTAGATATGAGACATTCGATTATTGCAAATAAATACAATTACAAAACAAATACACCTTCAAACACGTTTCATTCTTGATATTATACACAAGAAGATACCTTGAATCCAGCTTGAAAAGATAGCACAGTTTTTTATACCCCGCGCATTGGTTGTAATCAGTTTTTCTTGTACATTTTGTCGCTTGCAGGTGGATTTAACAGTTATCTTTTCAACAAAGGCTCAACAGTAAACAGGGAATCAGATGCTTTTCAGGGCGCTTTTATTTTATTCCATCTTGTCGGGCATTTTGTTGCTAACAGCCCACGATTCCTCCAACGCACAAATCTCTGTCTCACCACACACTATAGCATTGGGTGGGGGTGTTGCCTTTAGCTCTGGACTTTCAGCTCACTTCACTAATCCTGCAAACCTTTT
>SLLP01000066.1 GCA_007133995.1 Balneolales bacterium | reverse complement strand
CCATACCGGTCGCTCGCGCAACGATCAGGTTCTGGCGGATATGCGCCTGTTCATGAAAGATTCGGTCCTGGATATTGCCTCTGAGTGGATTGCGATCGCCGGGCGGCTTGATTCGCTTGCATATAAGTACAACGGCGTCTGCTTCGCGGGACTGACCCACACCCAGCCCGCCATGCCCCATTCTGCCGATGCCTGGGCTGCCGGTTACCACGACCTGCTGTGCTCGGATCTGGACGCGCTCCGGAAGGCGTTCGAACTCATCGACCAGTCCCCGCTTGGAAGCGCGGCAGGGTACGGCGTTCCGTACATTGCCATTGATCGCGAATTTATTGCAGAAAAACTCGGATTTTCGAGGGTGCAAGAGCCTGTGGCGGCATCACAGCTCTCCCGCGGCCGGTTTGAGATGCAGCTTGTGGATGCGCTTGCCTACGGCGCGCTTACGTTCAACCGGATGGCGTCCGATGTGGTGCTGTTCATGCATCCATCCCTGGCGCTGGTGACACTGAGCGAGGACCAGGTATCTGGAAGCAGTATCATGCCGCAGAAACGGAATCCGGATGCGTGGGAGCTGATACGCGGGGCTTATCACGATCTGCAATCCGCCAGAACCCATCTCGCCGCTGTACCGGCGAACCTGACCTCCGGGTATCATCGCGATCTTCAGATGGTGAAGAAAAGCGTGATGGCAGCCCTCGAGCAGTCGATGGTACTGGCTGTGGCGGTTCGCCATGCTTTGGAAGGGCTCGGATTCGATACCGCTGCCGCTGCCCGGACCCTCACGCCGGAAGTGTTTGCGACGCATGAGACAAATCGCCTGGTTTCGGAGGGAATGCCCTTCCGCGAGGCCTATCGAAAAGTGGCAGAGTCCATTGCCATTGCGTCGGAGAAGAAAACAGATCCCGGTCAGTCAGATCAGTGGGAACAAGCGGGCCGACCGGAAGAAATCACGAAAACGTACCATCATTCAGGTGCTCCGGGATCGGGTCTGCCCGAATATCTTCGGAAAGAAGCCCGGGAGCTTCATCGGTGGACCGAAAGAAGTAGAAAAGATTCAGAAAAGATGAAAAACAACCTTTTGGGAGTAAGGGACCAGTGAAAAAGTTATTGTGTCCATCCCGTAATAAAAGTATCATTGAGTAAAAAGAAGAACGGAGCGAACCTATGTCAGATCAGATCAAAAACAGATTTCAGGCCACCTGTCTGGGTGCCGCCATTGGAGAGGCCATCGGAATGCCGGCAGAGGATTTGAAGCCGGAGCAGGTATCATCCACATTTGGTGAGATCACCGGTTTCAGGGAGCGCCCGGAGGCTGAGGATTTCAGTCCGGTCGCAGCAGGTCATTCCACACGGCAGACCGAGGCGATGCTTTCGGTGCTCACGGCATCTGCACCGCTGCCCGATCTTCAGGAGTTCGCTTTCACCATCAAGCAAGCGCTGAACAAATACCCAGAAAAGTGGCCCAAATCGACCACATTCGCCTGGCCGCCCTTCCCTGACGGCGGACACTACACGTTTTCTTTTGCCATTCCGGCCGCGCTGCTACTCAGTGAAAAACAGGTCACAGTCAAGGAGCTCCAGGAGTGGATGCACTCACTTACCCCATCGTCTGTCGTCTGGCAGCAGAGTATCTGGCTTTATCTGCGGCTTCTGGTGTATCTGTATGAGACGGACAAAGACAGCTTCGAACCGGATGAATTTCTTGAAAACGCGACAAAATACATCCTTGAAGCCGAAAAGTTATTTCCCGGTGATTACAAAATCCGCCGCCGCATGCAGGTGACCGAGCCGATGATGGAAGAACCGCTGGAGGATATCGCAAAATCATGCGGAGGTGTCAGCAAACTTGCAGAGGACATGATCACCTTTGTCGGTGCTGTTTTTTATCGCCATCACAATGACTTCAAAAAAGCGGTCACCGCCGCTGCCAACCTTGGCGGGGCAAGCGAAGCCTCCTGCTTCTATCTCGGGAGCCTGATAGGTGCGCTTGGCGGCAAAGAGGCCCTGCCGGATGACTGGCTCCACGGATATGCGGAGCGCGGACGGGTTGAGGCGGGGCTCCGGAAATTCGAAGTACGTGCCGAAAGCTCATCAGGGTGACACCCCGGATATCATCCCGCCGGAAGCGCTGCTTCAGGGCTATGCGCAGGGCATATTTCCCATGGCGGAGTCCAGAGACGACCCCGATATCAACTGGTACACGGCCCGCAAGCGGGGTATTATTCCATTGGATAGTTTCAGGGTCTCCAAAAAAATCAGGCGAATCATCCGTAAAAAGGAGTACCGCTGGTCGGTTGACGAGGATTTCATCGGGGTGATGAAAGGATGCGCCGATCGCGATACCACGTGGATTTCCGACCGCATCATCAAATCTTTCCGGGTGCTGCATGATCTTGGGCATGCTCATTCTGTCGAAATTTATAAGGGTGACCGGCTGACAGCGGGCGTTTACGGGGTAACACTCCGCGCAGCTTTTTTTGCCGAATCCATGTTCCAGAGAGAGACGGAAATGGGAAAGGTCGCGCTCCATCATTGCTACCAGTGTCTGCTGGCCGGTGGATTCCGGCTTTGGGATGTGCAGTTCTACACGCCTCACCTGGCACAATTTGGTTGCGTTGAAGTTGATGCCGGGGACTACGGCAGCGCTTTGGATGAAGCGCTGCAGTATCCTGCCCGCTTTGGAGGATAGGTGGGACGCCACGGCTGTTTCAGGAGCAAAATATTTCGTAACTTAGGAAGTTAAGCAACACGCCTTCCTTGCCAAGTGAGATTGCAGATATCATCCCTTTAAGAAAAAAACATGATAGCAATGCTGAAAAGGGAGTTGATATGTTCCGAAATACGGAACCAGCCGGACATGCAAAAAAAAGCTATTGTGTCAACCGGCAGAATGAAATCATATAAAATCCTGCAAATTTGAAAACGAATCCATTTGCTGATCTGGGCATCTGCAAGCCCATCTTAAAGTCTATTGAAGAGATGGGCTATGAGGCGCCCACGAAGATCCAGTCCACCGCCATTCCATTGATCCGCGAAGGCCACGACCTGGCCGGACAGGCGCAGACCGGCACCGGAAAAACTGCTGCTTTTGCCATTCCCCTGCTTGAAAAAATCAACACCAGGTCGGGAGATGTTCAGGCCATAATTATGTGTCCGACCCGCGAGCTGGCCGTACAGGTCACCGGTGAGATCATCAAGCTGGCTAAACACATAAGCGGTGTGCGTGTCACTCCGGTTTATGGCGGACAGCCCATTTTCCGACAGATCAAGCAGATCAAGGAAGGCTCGCAGATTGTGGTCGGTACGCCGGGACGTGTCATCGATCATCTCAAGCGCGGCACTCTCTCGCTGGAACATCTTGAAACGGTAATTCTGGATGAAGCCGATGAAATGCTGAATATGGGATTCCGTGAGGATATTGAAACCATTCTGGGGTACGGTTCCAGGGAGATCCCGCGGCAGACGGTCATGTTCTCCGCCACGATGTCGACGGAAATCAAGAAGATCATGAGTCAGTATTTTCACAATCCGGAAATGATCAAAGTTGAGGGTAAGACACCCTCGGCTGATGGCATCCAGCAGTATATTGTTGAGGCGCGTGACTCGATGCGCACAGAAGGCATATGCAGGCTGCTCGACCTGCACAACTATAAACTATCGCTGGTCTTCTGTAATACAAAGCGCACGTGTGACACACTTATAGGTGAACTGCAGTCACGCGGCTACCCTGCCGATGCCCTGCACGGCGATATGACCCAGACGGTGCGTGACAAGGTTATGAAAAAATTCCGCGAGGGGCGAATTGAGGTCCTGGTTGCTACCGATGTGGCTGCTCGCGGACTGGATGTGGAGAATATCGATGCCATCTTCAACTACGATATCCCGCAGGATCCCGAATACTATGTTCACCGGATCGGCCGAACCGGCAGGGCGGGTAAAACCGGTGTGGCCTATACGTTTGCAACAGGACGTAAAAACAGGAATATCCGCTACATCGAAAACAAGCTGAAGTCTCGTATTGAATCTATACCGCTTCCGTCAATGAAACAGGTGGAGGCTTCTGTGAGAGGAGCCATGCTGCAGGAGGTGAGGGATACGCTGGAGTCAGGTGGACTGCGCCACTGGATAGAACAGATTGAAGAAATTGCAGCCGAAGGTTTTGCGCCTATCGAGGTAGCGGCAGCCCTGCTTAAGATGAGAGAAGGAATATTAGTGGCTCCTTTGCAAGGGGATGCCGGCAGGAAACCGGCAGCTATAAAGGTGAGCCGGGTTCAGCCAGGGAGAAAATCGCATAAGGCCAGGGATCAAAAGCGCAGCGGGCAGGCCGGTCTCCCGGAGAAAGAATCCGGCATTGACTACATGGAGCGTACCCGGGCTCTCATGGATAACGACTTTCCAGGTGATAGCGAATCGAAATCCCCATCCCGAAAAAGGGTAAAATCAACCGGCAGCAACAAAGATATCAAGGCAGGCAAACCTGGGAAAAAGTCCGGAAAGAAAAAAGAGAAAAACAAGCGGGAGCCTTTCTATGCCCCCTTTGTGAAAAAAAGCGGGAGCAAAAAAATATCAAAACGACGTCGGCGGCAGGACTGACCAGGCCAGTCTGCCGGGCATGTCGGCGACGACATACGCCATAACGGCAATGACTGCAATGCACTCGGCGACCTCATCCGGATCCAGTTTGTCGATGGTATCTTTTGCGGAGTGATGGTACCAGAAATATTTCTCGGTTTCCACATCCAGGCCCATGATGGGAACGCCTTCGCGCTGCAGAGGTCCGATATCAACGGTGCCGTACGCACCTTCACGCAGGTGCATGCTGCGCAGGGAAGACATGAGATCTGCGATGGGCTTGAGCATTTGAAAGGCCTCATCCGAACCCAGGAAACCGAATCCCAGCGGTTTGAAAACTCCGAAATCAACTTCAATGGCAAGCTGGTGGCGCTCCAGCTCCCCTTTTTCGATCACCTTGTCGCGGTAGGCGCGTCCGCCCATCACCCCGTTTTCCTCATTGGTCCAGAAGACAAGCCGAATGGTGCGCTTTGGCTGCAGACCCATTTCGTGAATAAGTCGCAACGCCTCCCAGGTGACAATCACGCCACTTGCGTCATCCAGTGCACCGTGACCAATGTCCCAGGAGTCGATATGCCCCCCGATGACCACAATCTCCTCCGGTTTTTCCGAGCCTGGAATTTCAGCAATCACGTTGCGGGAAACGGCCGTTTCCTCTTTCATTTCGGCTTCCATGTAAAGTGTGACGGTTGCCGGATCATTGCGCTGGTCGAACCGGTGCAGCAGCATGGCATCTTCGGCGGAGATGGATGCGGCGGCGATTTTCGGCACATCACCCGAGTAACGGATTCCCCCGGTGTGCGGGTGTCCCATCGAATTGGGGGAAACGGCACGAATCAGCACGGCGACGGCGCCATATTCCGATGCCCGATCGGCACCCCAGACGCGGTATTGAACGGACTGACCGTAGTGCTCAAATCGCTGATTGTAAACCACGATCTTGCCAGGAACTTCATTGCTTCGCTCCTCCAACTCATCAAAGCTTTGCACAACAATAGTTTGTGCGGTGATGCCATCAGTGGGGGTGCGTACACTGCCGCCGAGCCCGAGCATGGGCAGATCTTTCACATAGGGATATACAAGGGATGCAAACTCGCTTCCTCTGACCCAATGAGGCACTTCCACATCCTGGGTGCGAATCACGGGAATGCCGTCACGTGCCAGTTCCTCCAGCGTCCAGTCGATTGCATCCTCCAGCATTTCAGAACCGCTGAGCCGGTGGGGGTAGTAGTCGCTCAGATGTGCCAGTCGTTTGTAGCCACGATGTGTAGCGGTTGCTTCCCCGATGATTTGGCGTGCAATTTCCCCGTACTGCTCCATGATGGTGTCATCAACGATGTCACTATTAGGCAAATCTTTGGAGACAAGGGGCTGCGGTGTGATGAATAGGGGTGTCAGGGTGCCAAGAAGAAATATATATACGAAGGAGTAATTCAATATTGTCATCAAGGATCAGGTTTTATTTCGGCTTGCGGTTGCGGTGACTAGGTATTGCTGATGCATGGTAGAGCACCCTGGAGGGTAAAATACGATACTGATGGTAAAAACAAAGATTATTGGTGATGAGAAAAGGTGTTTATCCAACAGATGTATCAGACCGGCATCCCCGGATGGTGGTGGTGATGGTTGAGGGACGGGCGGGAGAAGTAGGAGAGGTGAACTTGCAGTATCGGGGTGAATTTGCAGCATCGGATAAAAATGTACGTTTTTAAGGGCATGATTAGTGGTACTTTACTGTTGGTACGTTGAGAAAACAATTAATATGTAATGAAGAGATCCCGCCATTTCGATTTTATAATTGCCGGAGCTGGTGCTGCCGGACTCAGCCTGGTTTGGAAATTTCTTCAGCAGGAAGAGCTGAATGGCAAGAAAGTTCTGCTGGCTGATCGGGCACTAAAGCCGGTCCGTGACAAAACCTGGTGTTTCTGGGATGATCAGCATCACCCGTTTGGAGATCTCATTTTTCACTCATGGGACTCGCTGGAGGTCAGGGCTCTTGGTGACGTATTCCGCGAAAAACTGCAAGATTACCGTTATCATTGCGTCAAAAGTGATGACTATGCCAAAAAGATTCTTACCGTTGCGCGTAAAAATCCTAATGTGATGCTGTTGGAGGCGGACATCGGAGACTTTGCTTTTGAGGATGGTCGTGCGGTCATGCAGACGTCGGAAGGTATATTCACGGCCGGGCACATTTTCCAGAGCGCACTGCGTCCGCCCGGATTTCACAAGCTGAAGCTGGACCTGTCTCTCCTGCAGCACTTCACCGGGTGGCATATTCGCACGGAAAAGCCGGTTTTTGATCCGGCCATGGCCACGTTCATGGACTTTGATGTCCCTCAGGGCAATGGGGTCACATTTGTTTATGTGCTACCCTTCAACCGGCATGAAGCCCTTGTGGAGTACACCCTGTTCTCCGAGAAGCTTATTTCCGACGAGGCATATGAAAAGGGTCTCACAGACTATATCAGCGGGCGGCTGGAGCTTTCATCCGGCCAGTATGAAATCGAATACATCGAAAAAGGTGTGATTCCGATGGAAGACCGGCGATATCCGGCACAGTATTGCCCTAAGGTTTGGAATACAGGTACGATGGGCGGCCTGACCAAGCCATCGACCGGATACACATTCACCAGGATCCAGCAGCACAGCACTGAAATTGTCCGTGCACTGGCAGCGGGTGCGGAACCGCCATTGCAGATCATGTCACCATACCGGTTTCGGGTATATGATATGATGCTGCTTTACAACCTAAACCGGCATCCGGAGGCATCCATCCGGATTTTTCACGAACTGTTCCTCAGGAACCGGTTCGACAGGATCCTGCAGTTTCTCGAGGAGAAGACACAGATTCACCAGGATCTGAAAATTATGTATTCGGTGCCGTGGCTCCCCTTTTTTCGAGCACTTTACAAAATGAAGCACCGGATATTTACCGGGGCGTGAAGCAGTTTTCGGAATACTTTGCCTTTCGGAAGGAATGCCGGAATGTAATCGGAATAAAAACCAGTGAGAATCGGAGGTCTACACCAAAGGCAGCGTCATCTGCTGTCCCTCTTCAGAAGAGCCATCATCCCTAAGAAAACCTGAAACGGTAACGCCGGTAAGTCTCACTTTTCGCTCCCCGGCATCGGTTTCCTCAAGCAGGCGTATTGCAAGTTCCGCAATTTCTTCGGCTTCTGATAAGGGGTGGCCCGGTGTGAAGCTGCGAGTGATGCTCTCAAAATTGTCGTATCGCAGCTTTAGGGTGACGGTGCGGGCCTGAGCCCCTTCTTTTCTGAGCCGGTCTGCCACTTTTTTGCTTAGTAATGTAATGAAGCCGGAGAGCCATTCAACGGAATCTACATCATTTTCAAAAGTCTTCTCTTTTCCGATGGACTTGGGGATGCGTTCTGTGCGTACAGGCCGGTCGTCGATGGCACGGGCAATGTTGTAGTAAAAGGCTCCGACTTTACCGAAGTTCTTGTTCAGGTCCCATTTGGACCATGACCGCAGATCACCGCCATTCTGAATGCCGAGCCGGTGCATCTTCGCTTCGGTGGCCTTGCCGATACCGTGAAATTTTCCAATCGGCAGCCTTGCAATAAAGTCGAGGGCTTTATCGGGTGGAATGAGTGCAAGACCATCCGGCTTTCGCAAATCGGAGGCGATTTTTGCCAGGAACTTGTTGAATGAGACGCCCGCCGAGGCGGTTAGTCCGGTTTTCGTTTTGATTTTCTGCTTGATTTCACGTGCAATGAGGGTTGCCGATGGATTGCCCGGTTTGTTCTCGGTGACATCCAGGTATGCTTCGTCAAGAGAGAGTGGCTCCACAAGATGTGTGTATTCGTGGAATATTTCACGGATTTCTAGTGAAACATTTTTGTAGACATCGAATCGTGGGCGGATGAAGATGATATCCGGACACAGGCGCAGTGCATGTGCGGCAGGCATGGCTGACCGGATGCCAAATTTTCGGGCTTCGTAACTTGCTGCAGCCACCACGCCACGACCCTGTGGAGATCCGCCTACAGCCACGGGTTTTCCACGCAACGCAGGCTCATCCCGCTGCTCCACCGAGGCATAGAAGGCATCCATGTCAATATGAATGATTTTTCTTACGATGACGACTCCACGTAAATCCGGAAAAATGTGTATCTTTAGCGACTTTTGTGAAAAACCGGCTCTTTTATAATAAATTACAGAAATAAATTCGTAGATATGATTGGCACAATTGTAACGCTGATTTTTATCGGCATTGTGGTGGGTTGGATCTATAAAGGGCTTACCGGAGAATCAGGTCCGTCTATGACTGCCTGTATGATTTTCGCTGTGCTGGGCGCCCTGTCGGGCGGACTCATATTCCTGTTTACCGGCCTGGGTGGTGAACTTGCTGCCGGATTACTCGTCTCCTTCCTCATTCTCATAGCAGCGGATGTCCTGAACCGCGAGGTTGCCCAGGAATGAATGAGGTCAGCGATCAGCTCTTATCCGCATCGTCGACGAATGCCGGAATGTGATTTTTTTACAGATCGTGATATGTTTTCAGATAGGAACAGGTTGTATAATGATTAATATATCTATATATTTATATATGAAATACAAACGTTGAAAAAAGGTACTAATTATGGATGATATTGCAGGAAAAACATTGGATGTGGTGATTATTGGCAGTGGTCCGGCCGGACTCACCGCAGCGCTGTATGCTGCTCGCGCTGATCTCAAACCGCTTGTGCTGGAAGGTCCGGAGCCTGGTGGTCAGCTCACAACAACCACAGATGTGGAAAACTATCCCGGATATCCGGAGGGTGTGCTCGGACCCAAAATGATGGAGGACTTCCGCAAGCAGGCTACTCGTTTCGGAGCGGATTGCCGCTGGGGAACCGTGTCGGAAATCGATTTTGAAAAGCGTCCCTACAAGGTGACCATTGATGAAAAAACAGATATTTTCGCCCGTGCTATAATTGTATCTACGGGTGCATCAGCAAAATGGCTTGGTATTGAGAGCGAGCAGCGGTTGCGTGGGCACGGTGTGTCGGCTTGTGCTACCTGTGATGGAGCTTTCTTTCGCGACCAGCATGTGGTCATAATCGGTGGTGGCGATACGGCCATGGAGGAAGCGCAGTTTCTCACAAAGTTTGCCAGCAAGGTGACGCTGCTCCATCGCCGTGACGAACTTCGCGCATCAAAAATCATGCAAAAACGCACGCTAGAAAACCCCAAGGTTGAAGTGATGTGGAACACAGTGCTGGAGGAAGTCCTGGGTGATAAATTGGTGGAAGGCGTCAAGGTTAAGAACATAAAAAACAATAAAGTAATCACACTGGATGATGTGACCGGAGTCTTTCTGGCAATCGGCCACAAGCCCAACACCGATCTGTTCAAAGGTGTGCTGGATATGGATGAAACCGGTTATATCCGGACCAAACCAAAGAGCACTTACACCAATATGCCGGGTATTTTTGCAAGCGGCGATGCCCAGGACAAGGATTACCGCCAGGCGGTCACGGCTGCCGGAACCGGCTGTATGGCTTCTATTGATGCCGAACGCTGGCTGGCCGACCAGGAGGATGGCAACAGCTGAAAGTAATCGTACTGATTTACCCTTATATGTATTCCGAATTTAAATTCCGGAGGTGGCTTTACGTGATGCTGAAGTATCCGGAAAGTTATCTCAGGACTTCAAAATCAGCATCGATTTCATAAGGATCCTGGCGGCGGTTTCCCGCCCGTCCGCCTTCGAGATCACCTTCACCATCCTCACCATCCTCATCATCCGAAAGCTCATTATCGAGATGACTGCGGGATCGTTTTTCGTATTCGTCCGGGTATCGTTCAACCAGAATCCGGGCATCATGCACAAAAAAAGCAAATGCCACTATGGTTGAGAGAATGGGAGCCAGGGCAAAAGCACCACCGACGCCAACAACACCAAGGGTCAGCGGCACCTCAAGCAGTGTTTCGCCCCTGCTGTTTTCTATGATCATCCGGCGGACGTTGCCCTCCTCAAGTATTTCACGCGCTTTTTCAATCAGTTCCTTCCCGGAAGCCCTGAATTCTTCAATGACATCGTGTGCCATGGTGTCGCTCCTTTCCATTCGCTATCTG
>SLLP01000040.1 GCA_007133995.1 Balneolales bacterium | reverse complement strand
CGTGATTATCATGTCGAAACCGGTAGTCATACCCTGTTTGTCACCGGTAATCATGATAACTGGACAAACGGATACCTGACCGATCTCGGTTTTGATGTCGAGCATGAATACCGCATCCTGACTGATTCAGCCACCAGCATACTCGTTCTGCATGGAGATGGGCTTAAGGATCCCGCGATGAGACTTACACGTCCGGCAAAGCATCGTTTACTAAGAAATTCGTATTTTGTTAAAATGTATCAAATGCTTCTGCCGCCACGTCTCGGGTGGATTGGCATGAAGCTTTTTTCCGGAAGAAGCAGGAAATTCGGAAAAAGAAACCCCGAAACATCCCGTGCCGATATGCTCGATTCATGGGCCAGAAACCAGGTGCGCACTAACAATGATATACAAGCCATTGTATACGGTCATCACCACCGCCCTATGCTATGGAATGAAGGCGGGCTGACATGCATGAACTGTGGCTTCTTCGGTGAAAATAAAACACTTGGCCTGTATGCAAATAAGGCATTTGAAATCGTTACATGGGACGTACAGAATAACTTGCTTTCATCCCCGAGCAGGGTTATTTGACATTTTATGACAGACAAAGATTGTGAAAACATGGACATGGATCGATATCTGAATGATCCCGAATACAGAAGGGAAATGGCGAAAAGGCAAAAGAAACAGGCCGCATTGCCGAAGGATAAACATTCAGATGAGGGCGGTAAGGTATCCGGCAAAGGTAAATCACCCATTTACTCTTCCCATGGGTCCTCATCGGATATTGGCTGGAGGCACATATTGGGCGTTTTCGGCGGATTCATGCTTATTTGTTTCACATTTGGATTGATCTTCTTTTTCTATCTGGCTCAGGGGCTACCGTCCATAGAGGAGCTCGAGAATCCCCAAACCGACATTGCCAGTTTTGTTGTAAGCCGTGACGGACAGGTGCTTGACAAATACTTTACCGAGAATCGAACATACATCCGGTATCAGGATATATCGCCAAATGTTGTTGATGCTCTGGTGGCCACCGAAGACCACCGTTTCTACAACCACTGGGGCATTGACATGTACCGGACTCTTGCCATCCCCTATCACCTTATGCGTGGAAATCCACAGGGCGGGTCGACCATTTCGCAGCAGCTCGCACGCAACCTGTACCGATCCATCGGGCGGGAAGTGAGCCTGACACGAAAACTGCGTGAAATCATCACGGCTATTCAGATCGAACAAAATTACACCAAGCCGGAAATCATTGAAATGTACCTGAACACGGTGGAATTCAGTAATAGTTCTTTCGGAATAGAATCGGCTTCCCACACCCATTTCAACAAGCCTGCAAGCGATCTCACGGTACCGGAATCAGCCACTCTTATCGGTAGTCTTCAGGCCGTTTCTGCACTCAACCCCCGCACCAGGCCCGAGCGCTCCGTTCAAAGGAGAAATGTGGTGCTATCCCAAATGGCTCGACATGGTTTTATCACGGCCGATGAATTCGCACAGTACCGTTCAACACCGATTGAGTTAGACTATAACCCACCATTTCGAACCGGACGAGAGAGCCGATATTTCGGACAGTTTGTCCGTCAGCAAATACAGGGTTGGGCGAATCAAAACGGATACGATCTTTACAGGGACGGACTGGTCATCCATACAACCATAGACTCCCGCATGCAACGCTACGCGGAGGAAGCGCTGAAAGCACAGTTGGAGGAACATCAGCAAAGTTTTGAGGAGGAATGGACAACACCTGGAAGTGATGAAAATATGGACAAGTTTTGGACCCAATATCCGGGCTTTCTCGACAGCTTTCTGGAGGAGACCGAGCGCTATGATCAGTACAGGCGTGAAGGTCAGGGCAATCGTGCTGAAATACTTGAGATGCTGAAAACCGATGAGGCATTTGTAGATTCCGTCAAGCGTGCCCGGGCGCGTTTGGAAGCCGGGTTTGTGGCAATAGATCCCTCCAACGGGAACATTCTTGCCTGGGTAGGTGGATCGGACTACAGCTCGATCCAGCGGGATAATGTGCATCAGCTGCGCCGCCAAACCGGCTCTACTTTCAAACCATTTGTGTATGCTGTTGCCATTGACAACGGATACAGACCCTACCACCGATTCTCAAAATATCCGGTCAATTTTTTTGACGTGAGCGGTGATCGCTGGTCACCAAGAGACCCGGTCATCCCAAGCGGACCTGAAATGATCACCCTGCGGGAAGGCATCGGACGAAGCCTTAACAACGTCACAGTACGTCTGCTGCCGGAGCTTGCCGGCGCACCCGGGACCAACAGACTGGAGGATCTTCGTCCCGCTGGTGTGAAAATTGCTGATTTTGCACGCCGAATGGGCATGAATAAAACGCCCATTGCCACAAACCCTGCTATCGCACTTGGAACAGCACATGCCAGTCTACTCGAACTTACCAGTGCCTACACTACTTTTGCCAATATGGGTGTACATATTGAACCCTACGCTGTCACACGAATTGAAGATGCAGAAGGAAACATCCTTCAGGAATTCCGGTCGGAAAGCCAGCAGGAAGTGATCAGTCCGGAGACCGCATATATTATGATCGATATGATGCGGGGGGTGATTCGCGGTGATCAGGGCTGGGTTGGCACCGGCAACCGCATGAACTGGATGTTCAATATTTCACAGGATATTGCCGGGAAGACCGGCACCACTCAGAACAGTGCCGACAACTGGTTTGTTGCCATGATGCCGCATCTCGTGGCTGGAGCCTGGGTTGGTGGCGAGGATCGCCGCATCATTTTCCCACAGGGTACGCATGTGGGACAGGGCGCCCGAACGGCACTGCCCATAGTCGGACAATTCATTCAGAGCTGTTCCAATGACCCCAACGTTCCCTGGAGCAGAGATGCTTTCGAACAGCCTCAGGGCTTTGTAATGGAGCAGCCACCGGAAGAAAGGGACTCAGAACCAACGCGACCAAGCAGAATCAGCTGGTAGGACCCTTTGCAACTTTAATGCGGTTTTTCACAACACGCAGTTCACGTTTTGCCCTTTTATGTTCATCTGTGAATATCTTCAGCTTTTTGATTTCGGCTTCGAGCTCTTTTTGTTTTTTCAGCTCCGAAGATGCGTCGATATTATCTGAAGAAACAGCCTCCTCTGCCATAACAATCACGTTATTGTCCTTTATTTCGGTAAATCCACCGCTAATGGCATAATCCTGATCTGGTTTATCAGCAATCTTTACAACAAGTTTGCCAATATCCAGGATGGAGACCAGTGGCGAGTGATCCTTTCGTACTTCAAAACCGCCCTCTATGCCCGGTAATTGAATACCTTCAACCTCCCCTTCAAAAATTGGTCCAACAGGTGTTAAAACGTGAGCTTTCATGTGTTTAAAACTTTGGATTTCTAAGGTCACATAGAATGACCATGACACTTTTAATCATGCTCATGTGTGACGGGGCTACGGTCATGGTCATTTCATCTGTTTAAAATAATTGATTCATATGGGCAGATAGAATGACCATGACGATTGTATTCATGCTCATGTGTGTTCGGGCTGCTGTCATGGACATTTCATTTGAATTATGTTTCAAATTGATCCGGTTACAGTTATTTGCTCTAATCCTCTACCTTGAGCATTTTCTCACCGCGCTCAATAGCCTCCTCTATGCTGCCCACAAGGAAGAAGGCGTTTTCAGGCAGATGATCCAGCTCGCCATCCACAATCTGCTTGAAACCTTTGATGGTATCTTCGATTTTTACAAATTTTCCGTCAAGCCCGGTAAACTGAGAGGCAACAAAGAATGGCTGACTAAGGAATCGTTGCACCCTGCGGGCCCTGGCTACGGTCAGTTTGTCCTCATCAGACAATTCATCCATACCGAGAATTGCAATGATATCCTGAAGTTCTTTATATCGTTGAAGCAACTCTTTGACACTCTGTGCCGAATCGTAATGCTCCTGACCTATGATGCGCGGGTCCAGGATCCTTGAGGCGGAATCAAGCGGATCCACAGCCGGATATATACCCAGCGAAGCGATCTGCCTCGATAGTACAGTCGTTGCATCAAGGTGGGAGAATGTCGTTGCGGGAGCAGGGTCGGTAAGGTCATCCGCAGGTACATATATAGCCTGAACCGAGGTGATAGAGCCATCCCTGGTAGAGGTGATTCGCTCCTGAAGATCCCCCATCTCGGAGGCAAGTGTGGGCTGATAACCCACAGCCGAAGGCATTCTTCCCAGTAACGCCGACACTTCAGATCCGGCTTGAGTGAAACGGAAGATATTGTCGACAAAAAGCAGGATGTCCTTACTGACCTGATCGCGAAAATACTCGGCAATCGTCAGCCCTGACAATGCAACCCTTGCACGGGCCCCGGGTGGTTCGTTCATCTGCCCAAAAACCAGTGTCGCTTGTGAAGTTTTCAACGCTTCCGGATCAACTTTTTCAAGATTCCAGTTTCCGTTTTCCTCAAACTCCTTTTTAAATTCTTCACCGTAGTTGATTACACCGGATTCGATAAACTCCCGAAGCAAGTCATTGCCTTCCCGCGTTCGCTCACCCACACCCGCGAAGACAGAAAGCCCGCCGTGTTGCTTGGCAATGTTGTTGATCAGCTCCTGGATGAGCACCGTTTTACCCACTCCAGCACCACCAAACAGACCAATTTTACCGCCCTTGGCGTATGGGCACAACAGGTCAATTACCTTAATTCCTGTCTCGAGCATCTCTGAGGAGGTGGACAGGTCCTCGAACTTCGGTGCCGGTCGGTGGATCGGGTAACGTTCTTTGCCTTCCGGTTGCTCAATTCCATCAATGGCATCACCAATGATATTGAAAAGCCTGCCTCTTACATCTTCTCCTATAGGCATGGAAATCGTGGTGCCAAGATCTGTCACCTCGGTTTCTCGAATGAGGCCGTCAGTAGAATCCATGGCCACAGTGCGAACTCGATTTTCACCGAGATGCTGAGCAACTTCAAGAATGAGATCCTGAAGTCCTTCGCGTTTAACTTTCAATGCATTAAGAATAGGTGGAAGATTGCCCTCTGTAAAATCAACATCCACTACAGGTCCAATGATTTGTGCTATGCTCCCTTTATTCATCACAAAGAGTTTATGGTTTTAAATATTTCAGTAATTGTGTACGGCAAGCATGCCTGCCGTGTTAATCTGCTGAAATTACCAAATACCGATGCAAAACAAAACATGAATCGCAATGAAATTGCTTTTTTTGCTTCAAACTCCTGATCTCGACAGGCATCGCTGAACGTTACCCAAAAAAACGCTTCATACCCTCCTGTTATTTATATATCACTTAATTATTACCAAAAAAATCCTTACTTTTTTAAGTATTTGAACTTTAACCAGAAACAGCGGAAAACAAGCTTTGGAACAAAATCTTACAGCGCGTCAAGCCAGCGTCAACGCACTGAATTACTTCGAAGAATTCAGGAAAACAGATTCGAAGATACTGAATAAACTGGAGGGGCAGGATCGCCAGCAGGCCAATGAATACGTACAGGGAATTCTGCGGCGAAGAAGCTACCTTGACTTTCTGATCTCACGCTACAGTGCCGTTGCTGTGGATGAAATGAATCTTCAGTTCAAAAATACCCTGCGTATCGGACTTTATGACCTGCTTTTCATGGATGGAACACCCGATTACGCCGCTGTCAATGAAGCTGTTGAATTGGCAAAGACCATGGGGGGAGGCCGCAGCGGTGACCTGATGAATGCCATCCTGCGGCGTGTCCAGCGTGACATGCCCAACATGCCCAAGCCCGATTTTCAGGACCGCAACAAGCTCATCGCCACTACATTTTCCCACCCTGAATGGCTTGTTAAACGTTGGGTCGACCGCTTCGGTGAACGAGAGGCGTTCAAGCTAATGCAGTACAATAATCAAACTCCATCCTACTACCTGCGAATGAATGGGCTGAAAACCAACGATCAGAACTTCAGGCTTCGCCTTTCCAAAACAGGTATTGATTTTGAAGAGAGTGATTGGCTCCCTGGGTATTACAAGGTCAGCACACTTCAAAAAATCCGATCCAAAGGGTGGTTCCAGAAAGGTTTTGCCCAGGTGCAGGACATTGCTGCAGGTTTCGCACCTACCATTCTCGACCCGAAGCCCGGCGAGGATGTGTACGACCTTTGCGCTGCTCCGGGCACCAAGACCATCATGCTCTGTGACCTCATGAACAATAAGGGCAGTATTCTCGCTGTTGATATTTCAGCAGAACGTATTTCCATGATAGCTGAAAATGTTACCAATTACGGAGCAGACACTGTCAAGGTTCAGCGGGCCGACATCACTGAAGAGCGGTTCAAATTAGTGGACGCCGTGCTTCTCGATGCCCCCTGCACCGGAACAGGCGTTCTCTCAAAACGTGCAGACCTGCGCTGGCGGCGATCGGAAAAAGACCTCGAAGAATTCACAGTACAACAAGATGAACTTCTTGATGCAGCAGCTAATATGGTTAAACGTGGCGGTCGGCTTGTCTATTCCACCTGTTCCATAGAACCGGAGGAGAACATGGATCGTATCAACAAATTCCTGGAGATGTACGACAACTTTGAGCTCGAAGATCTGGATGATTATCTTCCGGAGGAAGTGCTTGCAGATGATGGGAAATCCTATCAGACCCTCCCTCACATTCACAAATGCGACGGGCACTTCGGCGTACTCCTCCAAAGAAAAGTGTAACCCCGCCTCAAACAGTATCTGCAGATTAAACCGATTTAGCGAATCAACGAATTTATGTCCAGCGGTAACCTGAAAAAAAAAGAAGTTCTAAAACAATACGATCCCAAATCCATTGAAGATCACTGGTATTCATACTGGATGAAGCAAGGTATGTTCAAAGCTAATACCGATTCCGGCAAGGAACCATTCACCATTATGATGCCCCCACCCAACGTAACCGGTGCGCTGCATATGGGGCATGCGCTTCAAGGCGCTGTTCAGGATGCGCTGACCCGACTCAAGCGAATGCAGGGGTATGAGGCGCTTTGGCTTCCAGGTACCGATCACGCCGGCATTGCAACCCAGAATGTGGTAGAGCGCGAGCTCAAAAAGAACGAAAAAAAAACGCGCCACGATATTGGTCGTGAGACTTTTGTTAACAAGGTGTGGGAGTGGAAAGAAAAATACGGGGAAATCATCACACGGCAGTACAGCAAGCTGGGTGTAAGCTGCGACTGGAGCCGTGAGCGGTTCACCATGGATGAAGGCCTCTCCAATGCCGTGCAGGAAACATTTATCAGGCTGCACAACGAAGGGCTTATCTATAAAGGGTACTACCTGGTAAATTGGTGTCCGGTTGATATGACCGCCATATCCGATGAAGAGGTCGAGCATGTCGAGCGAAAGGGATATATGTGGCATGTCTCCTATCCCCTGGATCACGAAACGGCTACCCGTTCAGGCATCACACACATTACTATTGCCACCACCCGTCCGGAAACCATACCGGCCGACACCGCGGTAAGTGTACACCCCGATGATGAGCGCTATCTGCAACTCATTGGCGGCCATGTCATCGTTCCGACCACCGGTCGCAAAGTGCCCATCATCACCGATGACTATGTAAAAATGGATTATGGTTCCGGCGCGCTGAAGGTCACCCCTGCCCATGATGAAAATGACTTCGAGATTGGCCGACGCCACTCCCTTCCGACGATCAACATTATCAACAAGGATGGCACCCTGAACGAAGCATCCGGCAAGTATGACGGCATGGACCGCTTCGATGCCCGGGAAGCAATAGTCAAGGACCTTGAAGAGGAAGGCCTGCTGGTAAAGGTGGAGGACTATGTCAACCAGATCGGCATTTCCAGTCGAAGCAAGGCGATTATCGAACCCCTGCTTTCCGACCAGTGGTTTGTTAAAATGAAGCCCCTGGCGGAAAAAGCGATGCAGGCCGGCCGCAACGGCGAATTCCGGTTCTATCCGCCCCGCTGGGAGAATGAGTTTTTCCGATGGATGGAAAGCATCCGCGACTGGGTGATCTCACGGCAGCTTTGGTGGGGTCATCGCATTCCGGTCTGGTATCATACGCTTGAAGACGGCACCATTGACCGTTCCCGCGACTACATTGTGAGCATCGATCAGCCTCAGGATGGCATGGTGCAGGATCCGGATGTGCTGGACACGTGGTTTTCATCGTGGCTCTGGCCCTTTTCCACACTCGGCTGGCCCAAAAACACCAGGGATTTTCAATTTTTTTACCCTACATCCGTAATGGTCTCCGGGTACGACATCCTATTTTTCTGGGTTAGCCGGATGCTCATGGGCGGAATTCATTTCACCGGCAAAGCACCGTTTCATGATGTATTCATGACCGGGATCGTCAAAGACAAGAAGGGCCGGAAAATGAGCAAAAGCCTGAATAACGGGATTGATCCGCTCGAGATGATCGATCAGTACGGAGCCGATGCCGTCCGCTATTGCCTCATCATCCTCTGTGCCCAGGGACAGGACATCAAGCTTGATCCCACCAAGTTTGAAATGGGACGCAATTTCGCCAACAAACTCTGGAATGCATTCCGTTTTCTGAATATGCATCTGGACAGGGATGCAGTTTACAAGGTTGAATGGCCTTACGGCAATGCCGGTATCGATACCCTGCCGCTCCACGACCAGTGGATGATGACGCGTATTCAACAGACCATTGAAGCAGTTAACGATGACCTCTCCCGCTACCGTCTTAATGAAGCACTCCTGAAAACATACTCACTGGTATGGGATGATTACTGCGACTGGTACCTGGAGCTTATCAAACCGGAGTTTGGCAAAACCATGGACCGTGCAGCCGCAGAACGGGCCCTCATCCACTTTGAAACCCTGATCAAGCTGCTGCATCCTTTTATGCCCTTTATCACCGAAGAAATCTGGCAGCGCCTGCGCAATCGCACAGATCAGGATGCCCTCATCGTAAGTAGCTGGCCGGCATTAAGTGACGGGACGGCAAAACCGGATTCCGCACGGCTGTTCGGCACCATCCAGCGCATTATTTCATCCATTCGTAATATCCGTTCCGAAATGAATGTGCCGGATCAGCTGGATGTTAATGTGATCATCAAACCGGCCGGCAAGGAGATGCAAGATCACCTGGACACCCATCAAGATGTTTTTAAAAAGCTTCTGAAACTGGATGGATTGACTATCGACGTTAGTGCTGAACGACCCAAAGCAAGTGCCTCGGATGTGGTAGACGGAATCCAGATCTTCGTCCCGTTGTCCGGGATAATCGACTTTGATAAGGAAAAAGAGCGGATCGGCAAGGAGATCGCTCGCCTGGAATCTTTTCTCGTATCGGTCGAAAAGAAACTTTCCAATGAGAAGTTCCTGGATAATGCACCCGGTCAGGTTGTGCAAAACGAACGCAAGAAGCAGAGCGATGCCCGTGTAAATCTTGAGAAAATGCGAACCATTCTCTCCGATCTGGGTTGATTTGACTACTATGACACATGTCGTTAAAAGCTGTTTTTACTTATTTTATGCCCACTTTTATTTTAAAAAATGACGATTCGGAAGAGCGTCCGTCCGTCCCCCCTTTTCTTAAAGATGTCAACGAGAATCAGCGGAAAGCCGTCCTGCACACCGATGGCCCTCTGCTCATCATAGCCGGAGCGGGCAGCGGCAAAACGCGTGTGCTCACCTACCGGATCGCCAACATCCTATACCAGAAGAAAGCCTGGCCCAATCAGATCCTTGCGCTCACGTTCACCAACAAGGCGGCCCGCGAAATGCAGGAGAGGATTGTGGATCTCATCGGAGAACAGGCCAACCGGCTCTGGATGGGCACCTTTCACTCCATCTTCTCACGAATCCTGAGAATGGAAGCCGAACATTTGGGGTACACGCGCGACTTTAGCATTTATGACACGGTGGACAGTGAGCGTGTGATCAAAACCATCCTGCAGGAACTTAATATCAACACCAGGGAAGTCAAGCCTCGCAATGTGTTCTTCATCATCAGCGGTGCCAAGAATCAGATGATCTCGCCTGATAAGTTCAAGGATTCGTTTGTCCAAAGCTCCCTGGATGACATTGCCGCACAGGTATATCAACGCTACATAGAGCGCTGCAAGAAGAACAATGCAATGGATTTCGATGATCTGCTGATCAAACCGATCGAACTTTTCGAGCAGCATTCCGACATCCTGAAAAAATATCAGCAGCACTTCCGATATATTCTGATTGATGAGTATCAGGACACCAACCATGCCCAGTACCGTGCAACCAGGCTTCTGGCGTCCGGTCACAAGAATATCTGCGTGGTTGGAGACGACTCCCAGAGCATCTATTCATTCAGAGGCGCCGACATCACCAATATCCTCAACTTCCGGGAAGATTATCCCGATTCCGTTCAGATTCCGCTTGAGCAAAACTACCGCTCGACCAAGGCCATACTAAAGTGCGCTGACTCTGTCATCAAGCACAATAAAGCACGGCTTGAAAAGACCCTGTGGACCTGGAATGACCAGGGCGAGGTCATAACCGTTCTGGAAAATTATGATGAGCGCGACGAAGCCAATCGAATCGCACGCACCATTGAGGACAAAAAGATCCGGCAGAATCTGACCTATTGTGATTTTGCGGTGCTCTACCGGACCAACTACCAGAGTCGGGTGCTGGAGGATGCGCTGCGGCGCCGGGGCATCCCCTACCAGCTGGTAGGAGGCATTTCCTTTTATCAGCGAAAAGAAATAAAGGATGTGACCGCTTATTTAAGGCTGTTGGTCAACCCGAATG
>SLLP01000006.1 GCA_007133995.1 Balneolales bacterium | reverse complement strand
TAAATAATGCGTTAAAAAGTAATGAATATATTTCAAATGTCAATAACATTTTAATAATAAATATAAAAATATATTAAGAAATAACTTTTATATTTAGGAAAAGCGCTTTTTGTTTTCAAGATATTTTTGACTGGTGGGGGAGTGAATGAATCCATACGATTCTCTGTTTTGGGGTGTAGAAAAAATAACTTCATTTTTAACGTTCAGGATAAGCAATCAATAAAACTGGGAACATTATGAAAAGCATATGCATACTCAGCGGCACCGATCGTCCGGGATCGATGGCACTGAAAATCGCCAAATACATTCAGCCACATTTTCAGGAGAAGGGAGTTGAAACACGTATTGTCAGTCTTGAAGACTTTCCATTGCACGAGGTTGCTGGCGGCAAGTACGGGAAGAAGCTGCCGGAGGTTGAGGCATTTCGCAATCAGGTAATAGATGCAGACGGTATTGTAATGATCATACCGGAATACAACGGTTCTTTCCCGGGAATCCTCAAACTGTTTGTAGATTATTTACCCTTCCCGGAAGCTTTTAGCAAAAAACCTATAGCATTTATTGGTGAAGCGGCCGGAGCCTTTGGAGCTCTAAGGGCGGTTGAACAGATGCAGATGGTATGTTCATACCGAAATGCACATGTATACCCGGAACGAGTATTCCTGCAACGGGTCAACAAAATATTTGATGAAGAGCAGGGAATAAAAGATGAGATGGTTTCAGAACTTCTCCACAATCAGATCCACGGTTTCATAGAATTTATATCACAGGTTTCAGAGTACGAATCAGCGTAACCTCTGAAAAACCTGTATTTCCTGCGATATAATCAAGATTGCCTGACTTTTTTCGGCAAGTGTCCATTAATGTATCTTTAGCATATAACCGACACCATGCATGGTCACAAGATGCCTGGGGTCGTTGGGACGCAGTTCAATTTTATTACGCAGCTTTGATATGTGGACGTCGACTGTTCTGGTGCTGGCATTCGGGCTGTACTCGTATCGCCAGACATTTTCCAGTAACGCTCTGCGGGTTACGGGCTCATTTGGATAACCGGCCAGATAGCGAAGCACTTCCACTTCACGGGTTGTTAGCTCAATATCTCCGTCGGGTCTTCTGACTACGGCATCTTTCAGATCGAGTTGAACATCTCCCAGAACAAGTACATCATTTTTTCTGCCAGTATAATCGTCACTTCGTCGCAGCCGGGCCTGAATTCTTGCAAGTAGCTCTTTTACTCCAAACGGCTTGGTGATGTAGTCATCAGCACCGATATTGAGTCCAGTCACCTTGTCAATTTCCTGATCCCGCGCGGTCAGAATAATGATGGGAAACAGGAGGTTTTTCTCCCGGACTTTTTTGCATACGTCGAATCCGCTCATACCGGGCAGCATCACATCCAAAATCATGAGATCCGGTATGGTTTCTTCTATGATTTCAAGTGCCGCCTTGCCATGTTCTGCGATCATAGTTTCAAAACCTTCATTCTCCAGGGTATCCCGAAGGGTAAAAATAAGACTGGGCTCATCTTCGACGATGAGAATAGTATGTTTATTATGAAGCATGCTCTGTTTCCTGTAGTTTACTTTTTTTTGGGGAGTCTGTATTTCCGTTGCCGAGTCCGTATGCCAATGAAAAGATCACGGTAAATGCAGATCCTTTTCCCGGTGTACTTTCAACAACAATTTCGCCGTCATTTCTTGTGACCAGGTCCTTGACTATGGACAGTCCCAGTCCGTGGCCTTTGGTGCGGGCGGTCAAGGCATCTTCAACCCGGAAGAATTTGTTGAAAATGAGCTTGTGATATCCCTTTGGGATACCAATGCCATTGTCGGTTACTTCAAGTGCTATCCCATGGTCTGTGCTGTAAACGCGTATTTCGATGTATTTTTCTTTGGGGCTGTACTTGACGGCATTGTCGATGAGGTTATCCAGAATGGAATGCAGGTCGGATTGATCTACCATGATTTCAGGAACATGTTCATCTGTTTCCAGGTGAACGTTCACATTATGTGACTCCAGGTAGCCCTGCTTTTTTTCAATATAGTTGCGGAGAAACGGGACCAGGTTTGTTTTCTTTTTCTGCGGGCCGGCATTGTGGTTGTCTGATTTTGCCACATCGAGCAGCCGGTCAATCATGTGGCCAAGTCTCAATGATTCATTGTAGATGTGAGCTCCATACGATTTGAGACGCTTGGTGTCGGTCACACGGCCGTCGGACAGGTTTTCTCCGGCTGCAAGGATAACCGAAAGTGGTGTTTTCAGCTCGTGGGTGACATTGGCAAGAAAAAGAGCTTGCCTCTGAGCAAGTGACCGCTCCCGTTGCGCAGTCAAAAACATGAAGACAAAGGCGCCTAAAAGCAGGATCATGGCGCCTGCAAGCACTATAAGGTTGCGTGTAAGGGATGCTGTTGATGCGGCAATATCAGGATTAGCCGTAAATGCTACTTTGAGATTCCAGTCGTTGAGCAGATCTGGGAAGTTCTGGATAAAATCTACATTCTGATAGCTGTAGGGTACATCAGGATGGGTCGTTGCAAGGACCTCGTTTTTGGTCCAATCATGCAACCAGATTATAATGCCGCTTTCGCCATCTGTACCAAACGTGTTGGCAAGCTTGGGTGCCATATAGGAGTTAACCAGGTAATCCTGATCAATTACAAAGAGCAGATAGCCGACAATTTCTTTATTTGTTGAGTTGATGAGCGCTACAGTCATGCTGTTTTGTGTATCAAAGATGACACGTGTGCTCCATCGGTAATCCTGTATGAGTGCATTCATCCGTGTGCGGGTGATACCGAGTCCGTCACTGACAAGTTGATTGTAGTTAGTGGTTTCCGTGAATCGCCCCTCAGGGCCATGGTATTTCCACAGCGGAGCGCCAAGGCGATCACAGGCCTCACAGTCGGCAGTAGAGAGGTAAATCTTCGAAAAAAGGCCATCCTGAATTGCTTCATCTACAATAGCTGTTAGATTGTTGCAAACCATCTCCGGTGATTGCAGTGAAACTTTGACCTCCTCCATATCAAGCTGCCACAAATGCCTGACGGGATATCTGAAGCGGTTTCTGACCTGGTTGGTATACTCAAGCATTTGTTGTTTTTGATTTTCAACATAATTTTGCACCTTGTTTTCATGAAGGGCATAGAGCGAATACACGTTCATCCCTGTAAGACCAAGTACAGCAACCACGCCAAGCGCCAGAAAAAACCACCTTACATACCGATATTGTTGCATATCATTGCTTTTAATACATTATAACGTATAGAAAAACATTCTATTTAACACCTTTCATAATTCTGAAGTGCTGCTGGCTGACGGAAAGCTGAAGCCTGTAGAATTGTCTTGTAAAACGTATCCATAAGCGTAATAATGTCAATTAAATAAATTTGCCACAAAAAAAACGGATACCAATATCAACCGCTACTGATTATTTTTGAAAGTTAGCATATTTCACTATTATTAAGAAATCTGAATAGATTGTCTCTCGTGGCTATGAACCAACCGTTTTTGCTATTACTCTGGGTATTTTCACTGCTTTTATTTGCGTCATGTAACCAGCAGAGAGAAGCTGATGATACCGAAAGCTCATCTGCTTCAATTTTGGCAGAACTGAATGAAAATATCCATGAAGCACTTCAGGAAAATAATTTCAATAAGGTTGACTCTCTCTCCTCCGTTGTCATAGGCAAGGCGGCAGAGGCGAATGATCAACTTGCCATTATTGAAGCCACCTCTCATCTCATATCATCACATTTGGACCGAAATCAGTTAAGAGAGGGAGAAGCACTGTTGCAAGACAATATGGAGAGGATAAAAGAGTATGGTACTCCGCGTCATGAAATGAGGGCCTATATCCAGCTTTCCAACTTCAGGTTTGCAGATAACCGGGATGCTGAGGGAATGGAACTGCTTGAGGAGGCCATGAAGTTAACTTCCGAAGTAGATGATGCCGAATCACTCGGAGCTCTTTACGCATCTATGGCCAGGGCTATATCCGGTCGGAATCCGGTAGAAGCACTGCAGCTTTATTATCAGGCTATTGAAAAATTTGAGGAGACGGGTAATAAAAACAACAAAGCTGTGGCTCACAATAATATTGGTCTGATCTCCCATAAGCAGGGTAATTTCGAAACGGCATTGGAGTACTATGACAAGGCGCTTGCACTTAATCGGGAGATAGGGAATCAGCTCCAGATCGCTGCAAACTACAATAATATCGCCAATTCGCTCAGCGACATGGGTAAAAAAGAGGAAGCAGCGGATACCTTGTTCAGGGCGGTCATGATCAATCAGAAAATGGGCATCAGCCCGAGGCTCATTCAGAACTATTTCAACCTGGCTCAGATTTATCTCGACACCGATCAGCTTGATCTTGCCTATTCATTTTTTTCTCAGGCCTATGAAGAAAGCCATTCCATCAATTTTGTGCCGGGTGTCATGTATCACGCTGTGGGCCTTGCCAACACACTGTATGAGAAAGAGCTTTTTGATGAGGTTCAGGAGTATCTCTTTGAGTCGCGTACGCTTGCAGAACGCCTGGATAATCTTGATGTGCTCGCCCGTAACTGGGACATACAATCCAGGTTGAATGAAACTCAGGGACATTACCAGGAGGCGCTTGCAGCCGTGCGCGAAAGACAGAATTATGAAGATCAGCTCGACAGCATACGACGTGAACGTGAATTTGAAGAGGTGCGAGCCGGGCTTGAACTGGAACTGCGGACGGCCGAAAACGAGCTTTTAAGACAGGAGCTCACCTACCGTGAGCGTCTTGGCCGCAATCAACAACTGGGTCTGATCTCTCTTGTCATTGGAGTTCTGGTTACCGCTGTTTTGTTGATGTTCCTGTTTCGAAACAAGCGTAAGCTGGAGAAAGTAAACCGGTCACTGAAACAGAAAAATCAGGTCATAACAGCAAAAAATAACCAGCTCAGGCATCTCAATTCGGAACTGAAGCACCTGAATGATGAAAAAAGCCGATTTGTTGGTATGATTATACATGATTTGCGCAATCCGCTCTTTGCGGTGATCGGTTTTCTTGAGTTGATAGATGAGTCACTCACGGATGAGTCCGAGAAAGAGCACCTTCAGATGGCAATGAACTCGGCCAGCCGTCTGAACCAATTGATTAACAGTTTACTGGAGGTGCATACACTCGAGAAAGAGACAAAAAACCTGAAACTGGAAAAGATTGCTGTCGATGAAATTGTAAAACATGCCGTTTCGAACTTTCAGGAGATCGCCAGGAAAAAAGACATTCATATTCACGGCAGCATTGACATGCTGATGGCAGAGTCTGATTCTGCATATTTGAGTCGCATTGTAGACAATTTGATTTCAAATGCCGTGAAGTATTCACCCCGTCATTCCAACGTCCTGGTGGAAGTAAATAAGACGGATGACAGTGTTTGGGAGCTCGCGGTGAAGGATGAGGGCCCGGGCATTTCGGAAGAGGACCAGGAAAATTTGTATCAGATGTTTGGGAGGCTTACTGCCAAGCCTACAGGTGGAGAAGAGTCAACCGGACTTGGGCTCTATACTGTAAAAATGCTTGTCGGCCGCCTGGGTGGAACCATATCACTCGTGAGTGAGATTGGCAAAGGATGTCGTTTTATTTGCCGGTTTCCACTGATGCCTGATCTGGATTCCGTTATCAATGAAATCCGGGATGAACATAATGGTGATGGTAAAACTGATTTTGAAATGGAAGATGAAGTGAAGCTGCAAACCTGAGCATGCATCCGATGATATGCCACGGTTTTGTCATCCGTGCTTCAACCCGTCAGAAAAGGCTGCCGTCAATTGGCTTCATGAAGCAGCCTGCCGTTAATAAATACATGAGTGGGCCTGCTGGTATACTCAAAGGGATCTCCGTTAAAAATAACGATATCTGCTTCTTTGCCGTTTTGGAGGGATCCAATCCGATTATCCAGTCCGAATAACGAGGCTGTTTCAATTGTCAGTGCGCGAAGAGCTGTCATTCTGTCAAGACCGTACCCAACGGCCACAGCCGCCTCGAACAGAGCGATACGGGTTTTTGGTACGTATGTCTCATAACTGCTCTGAAAGGCGAACGGGATTCCCGCTTCACTCAGCTTTTGACTTGTATCGAATGCCGCATTTTCTGTATCGCCGCGGGTGCGGACCATGGTGGGGTGAATAATTACCGGTACTCCGGCATCAGCAATTTCATCAAGCAGCAGATAGGCCTCGGCTGCTCCGTCGATGATTAACGGAAATCCGAATTCCTGTTGAAGCCGCAGTGCGGTCATGATGTCCTGTGAGCGCTGGGCGGTTATGAGTGCAAAGAGCCTGCCGTCAAGCATGTCAGCTAACGCTTCAAGACGAAGATCGCGCTCGGGGCGCCTTTCAGGATCGGCATTGCTCCGTTTTTCCGCATACTCGACAGCACGGATAAGCTCTTGACGCAGCATGGAGACGCCTTTGGATCGGGTGCCGGGAGTGTCGAAATTACTGCGAACCACCGAGCCCAGGGTAATGGCAAGTGCTGTGGTGGAATCAACAAGCGCTTCATCCACGGTTCTGCCGGTGGTTTTTACGATCATGGTCTGGCCGCTGATAACGGCTCCGGGCGCATGTCCGGTATGCACGGTCGTGATACCGTTTTTAAGGAGAAACCCTACCAGCTCCTCACGGCTGTTGTAGGCGTCGATCGCCCTGAGGTCGGGTTGAAGAGCGTGGGAGTATTCGAGCTGGTCCTGATCATGATCCTGGTTGTAGTAACCTGCGAGTCCCACAACAGACCGGGCGTCGATAAGACCCGGAGTGACGACCGATCCTTGAAACTTCTCATAATCGGCAGGAATGGTAATTTCGGCAACCGAACCCACCCGTTCGATCTTTCCGTCACGGATCAACACCACTCCGTTTACAATCGGGTCCCCTTCCATGGTATAGATGGTATCACCGACAATCGCTTTTTGAGCCGTCGCGGATGTGGCTGAGATCAAAAGAGTCATGATTATTACTACACCGACAATCGCGGACAGCAGGGAGCTAGTGCAGTATAACATGAAGAAATTCCGTCCAGACATATCAAGATTTTTGGTACTCGGTGCCGGTCGCAAGCATGATTTCGATTTTATTTCCGGCTTCATTTGAAGGTTCCCATGTTTATATTTGGATCCGGCAGGGGTATGGCTGACAGTGTTTGTTTTCAGCATGAAGTATGTGTATCTGTTCTGAATGTTGATCCGCGTCATGATTTGGCGAAGATGTAATGGCTTCAGGCTCAGTCGTGGTGATGTCCGTATCCGCCACCCTGAAATACATCATAACCGCCTATGGCATATTTGCGGTCTTCAGGGTCCTCGATATCCCAAACTTTTTCACCCTCGATCCATGTCTGCTCGACCCGGGTGTACACACTGAAGGGATCTCCTGAAAGAATGATGAAGTCGGCATCCTTTCCAGGCTCCAGGGAACCGGCCCGATCTGCGATATCCATTTGTCTGGCGTTAGCGATCGTAACCGATTCCAGGGCTTTCCGGCGGCTCAGACCCTCGCGCTTGCCGAATGCAGGGGAGCGCAGAAACAGTCTTGAATCGGTGACACTGTCATCGGTATGAAACCCGAAATCTACACCGGCTTCTTCCAGCACCGGCGCCGTTTTGGCCAGCAGGTTGATGGCTTCCAGCTTGCCACCGGGCGAATCGATGTAAATGATGGATGCGGGATAGCCGGATGCGGCGATTTCATCAGCCACTTTCCACGCATCTGTCACATGATGGAGTACCATGCGATAGCCGAATTCATCGGCCAGACGGATGGCCGTGAGGATATCGTCATGGCGGTGGGTATGATTGTGAACAATGCGTTTGCCCTCAAGCACCTCCACGAGTGTTTCCAGCGCAAGGTCGCGTGCGGGCATGCGGTCCGGGTCATTTTGTGCTTCATGTACACGCGCCTGATACTCCCGGGCCCGTATGAACATCGCTCGTACCATGGCCGCCGACCTGGCTCGCGTACCCGGGAAAGGGGCCTGACGAAGCGGGTTTGTACCGTTGGCCATTTTCAGGCCGCCGTAAATGCCGCTCTCCTCATCAACCCAAATCAGCATTTCTTCGACCGTATTTACCGGGCGCAGTTTCAGGTAGACCGTTTGACCACTGATCAGGTGACCCGACCCGGGCATGACATTTACGGAGGTGATACCGCCGGCGAGGGCTTTTCTGAAGGTATCGCTGCGCGGATTGATGGTGTCCAGTATCCGGACATCCGGATGGAGTGCGGATGACCGGTCTCCGCCGTCCCCCTCACCGATGTGTGAGTGCGAATCCACAAGACCGGGCATGACGATCTTGCCGGAGGCATCGATGACTTCCGCATCCGCGGGCACCGGTACGGTTGCAGCATCACCAACAGCCGTGATGACACCGTTTTGAACAACCAGAACACCGTTTTCCCATGTTTCGCCGGTCACAGTTATGATTTGTGCACCGGTTATGGCAACGGGTTGCTCCTGAGCGGCAGCACCGGAACTCATATAATGGACCAGGAAAAATCCGATAAGCAGAATTTTGATGATAGGTTTCATGACAAGCATTGATTGCAGGCTATAGTTGCAGTGCAACTGGAATAATGTGCTTCCAGTAGAGCACTATATATTCGCAGGTCTTTTAATTGCAGGTCTTTTCATTTACATTGCCGTCTGTGTAAGATGCAGGCGCATCGCTGACATCCAACACAAAGGAAAAGAAGAAGGAAGTAATACGGATTCACGAATATCCGAAATCTTTTTTTTAGAAAAAAACGCAGATTACATGGCAGTGCCACGGCGTATCAGGAAAATTTGATGATGTTTTACCGATTTTTTGATACGGGAACCCATACGGCCACATCTCCGGGCCTGGTCAATACGGTAACGTTCATGCTGGATGATGTGGCATCATTTCACAACCCTGTCATTTAATGATCCCGTTATCTCATCATCCCAAAAAAAATGAACAGAACGTTAATTTTGATTACCCTTATGATCACAGTACCGTTATTATTTTCATGCAAAACAGTGAGTGAAGCCGGACCAGAAGAAATAGTCAATGCTGTCTCGGGTGCTTCGGCGCACTGGGTTTCGACGAATCGACTCATCTGGGACAGCAGTCCGCATGCATACCGACACGAGATCCGCTACAGCCACAAGGCCGGTATCACTGTGAATTCGCAGGGTGTTGACGGAGGTACTGTTATTCCGGTCGGGGACAGCACGGGTTTGGACAGTGAGCTGGCCGACCGGTTTCGTCACATTGCAGACCGTCCGGCATATCGTGTGAATGCAAGCAGAGATGATCTCTTTGAAGCGGTGAAGGGACAGTTGGTCGCCATTGCGTATGACCAAAATAATAAACTAGTTGCCGCTACCCGCGTTCAGTTTCCGGGTATTATCGATGAGCATTTCTACTATGACGGGGAATTGGGACCGTCTTATGGGGATGATACCGTTTCTGTCCACCTTTGGGCACCCACGGCTCTGTCGGTGAAGTTGAAACTGTATGATGCCGGAAAGAATCCGGTAAAAACAGTGCTGCCGGATCAGCTTCGTGGCGGTGTCTGGCGCTTTTCTTCTGAAAGAGCGGACTGGGACCGACTGTTTTACCGGTTCGAGATTACGGTCTATCATCATCAGAATGGCAGGATTAACACCTATGAAGTGACGGATCCCTATTCGGTAAGTCTGAGTATGGACAGTCGGTTCAGTCAGTTTGCCGACCTCGACGATGAAGATCTGAAGCCGCAGGACTGGGGCCGGCTCAAAAAAGAGTTGCCGCACCCTGCCGACATCACACTGTATGAAGCGCACATGCGTGACTTCAGCACCAATGACCACACGGTTCCGGAGGAGCATCGCGGTACTTATATGGCATTTTGGTACAACGGTCTGCCGGACCGTAACCTGTCCGACGGCATGGCACACCTGAAACGGCTGTCCAAGTCCGGTCTAACCCATCTGCATCTGCTGCCGGTCAATGATATTGCCAGTGTCATCGAAAACTCTGCCAGAAGGGTGGATCTGCACATGCCCTACCGGCGCATTTGTAATGTACTTCAGCACCCGGGATTGTTTGAGCAGTGTGAGCGTCACCAGTACATGCCGATCCGTGACGCTTTCGAGCAGATGGCGGAGGAAAATCCGTCCACTCATCTCATCCAAAAGCCTTACAGCCTTCCGGGAAGGATGCGCGGTCTGGCTGCAGTCGATGGTTTCAACTGGGGCTACGATCCGTTCCATTTTAACGTGCCGCAGGGCAGCTACTCCACGGATCCCGAGGGCGTGACGCGCATTCTGGAGCTGCGTACGATGGTCCAGTCACTGGCGCAGATCGGGCTGAATCTCGTGGTGGATGTGGTGTACAACCACACATTCGCATCGGGCCCGACCTCACGTTTTTCGGTGCTGGACAAAATCGTACCCGGATACTACCACCGTTATGATCCCGATACCGGTGCCATGGAGACATCTACCTGCTGCGAAAATACCGCCGCCGAGCATGCCATGATGGAGAAGCTCATCATCGATTCGGTGCTGCTGTGGGCAAAGCATTACAAAATCGATTCGTTCCGGTTTGATCTTATGGGCCACCATCCGCGTTCGGTTATGGAGCGGCTGCAGGACGAACTGGCAAAGCTTACCCTTGAGGAGCATCAGGTGGACGGGGCCAATATTTACATTTACGGGGAAGGATGGAATTTCGGTGAGGTGGCCGACGACCGGATCTTTG
>SLLP01000272.1 GCA_007133995.1 Balneolales bacterium | reverse complement strand
TGGTCGGTTTGCAGCGCCGGTACCAGAACAACTATCGGGAAATGCACCGGCGGCTTCAAAGCGGTGAGATCGGTGATATCATATCCGCACAAGTATACTGGTTACAAGGCCCGTTTCGTATACGAGAGCGCCAACCGGAATGGTCAGAGTTGGAGCATCAGATTAAAAACCACTTCCATTTTATCTGGCAGGCAGGGGACCAGGTCCTCGATCAGATGATTCACAACATCGATATTGCAAACTGGTATATCGGCGAACATCCGGTTTCAGCCCAGGGAATGGGAGGCCGGGAAGTGCGAACCGGTAAGGAATATGGCCAAATCTTCGATCACAACTTCGTGGAGTATATCTACCCAGGTGGCGCGGTTCTTGCCGCCCAGTGCCGGCAAATTCCAGGGTGCTGGCACCAGGTTTCAGAAAACTTTCTGGGTACCAGAGGATCCATGTTCACCAGCAACTCTCCTGCCGGCATTATCAGGGATCGAAATAATAATATCCGATTTTCTTACCAGGGTGAGGATGATCCCAGCCCTTACCAGCAAGAACACGATGAATTGTTCGCTTCTCTTAGAAAAGGAAATATCATCGATAACACGGATTTTGGAGCCAAATCAACCATGACCGCCATCATGGGGTTCATGGCAACCTACTCCGGACAGTTTCTTGAGTGGGACCAGGCACTGAACTCCAACAGGAGAATGTACCCCCATCATGACCTGAACCCCGAAGATGTCGACTGGAATTCGCCGCCACCCGTAACACCGGATGAAAACGGATATTATCCCATACCGGTGCCCGGAGTCACCCGGGTAGTGTAAGGGCAATCAGATATGGCAAGATGAAGCAGTGCAACTCATGTTGATGCTGCAAAATTTAACGAAACGGCGGTGGAGTAAATGCCAGGCCAACAGTAAAACCCATTCCACTACTGTGTCTGCCGAAGTTATTTCCATAGGTGAAGTCCATCTCCAGGAGATCCGATATCATTTCTACTCGAAAACCGACCTGAAAATCGGGCGTTTCGGTGTTTCCCCAAAAATAGCTCCGAGCAGGGTCACCGGGCCGGCGAGAGCCATATCGGTGCGTGCCCCCCAGGTGAAGAAGTGCTCTTCTTTGTTGTAGTGTTGGTCCCCATCAACAGTTTCATTCCGCTCGAGCGTATATCCGGCATTGTCATGCAGAACAACCCGCTCCTCAAGAAGAGAAAGTGTTACCGGCACATAGGTGTAGAATTGCCCGAAAGGTGCAAGCAACGTACCGGCAACCAGCCCAAATCCGGCACGGTTGTTCCTCGGCTCCCGGAACATGTACTTTGCTTCGGTGATGGCATACGTTTCATCCTCCGTGATCACAGCCCCGGCAGCCAGTTCCAGTCCCCTGACGGGGCTGAAAGCCGGCAGGATCCAGGACTCCTCGGTACCGATCCAGGCCTCCAGGTGGAAGGCCCGGTACTCCACTATTCCAACATCATCGACAACCATTTGCTGGCCACTGACAGTGGAAACGGCACCGCTGAAAAGCAGCATGAACAGCAGCATCAGGAGCAGGTAGCTCCCGAGGGAAACATAAAACAACAAGTTATATGCCATTGAGGTGGTTCTTTCTTCGATTCCTTTGTACATGATAAACCTCACAGGTTTGAATAATTTCTCTTTATTATTACAGTAACACAATTAGCGGGAAATCCGGTCAGACGCCGACCAGTGTTCCAACCAGGATGAAATAAAGCGCCAGTCCGGTGAAATCCTTGATGGTCGTAATGAAAGGATCGGCACCCGGTGCATGATCCCAGCCCATTTTCAGCAGCACCCATGGCAGGAAAAAGCCCAGGAAGGTGGCAAAAGGCACAACCACAGCCAGTGATAACCCAACCGCAATCCCGATTTGGGGGATCTCGTTCGGTGCCCCCTGCCACAGATACGCTCCAAACCCACCGATGATTCCAAGGAGGAGGCCCATCAGCAGGCCGATGGTCACTTCCCGCCGGATGTGGCGGTGGATGCGGGAGACGTCGATATGCCCCAAGGCAAGTCCACGCGCAAAAATGGTAGTTGACTGCGTTCTCACGTTTCCACCCATATCCATGATAACCGGAATGAATATGGCAGCGAGGAGCACGGCTCCGAGGACATCCTCAAAATAATCGATGACACCGCCGACCAGAAAACCGCCGGCCAGCGTCACCATGAGAAAAGCCATGCGGAGCTTGATCGGGTAGGCAAAAGACCCCTCGATCATGCGCTTGCTGAACATAATGTCCCGCTCATGGTCATGGTCTGTGCTGAATCCTGTGATTCCTGCCCGGCTGTAGGCATCAGCCGTCTCTTCCTGTTCGATGACGTCAATGGCATCGTCAAATGTAACGATACCTGCCAGCCGGCCGCTGTTTTCGGTAACCGGAATGGCAAGCAAGTCGTACCGGGAAAGGGTACGGGCTACTTCCTCCCGTTTCTCCCCCACATCCACGGAGATCACATCCGGCCGCATGATGTCCGATACTTTGGCATTCGGATCGGCAAGAAAGAGGTCTTTCAGGGATACGGCTCCGGTCAGTTTACCCGAGCCATCAGCTACATAGCCGATATAGATCGTCTCCCGGTCCGGCGCCACGGTTTTTGCCTTTTCCAGGGCTTCGGTTACCGGCATGTTCCCCGTCAGCTCCAGGAAATCGGTTGTCATAATGGCGCCGGCCGTACCTTCCGGATACGTTTCCAGCTTGCGGATATCCGACTGCTCAGTTTCCGGCAACGCGCGGATGATATGCTCTGCCTTGTCGGACTGAAGGAACTGCAGGACATCGACCCTGTCGTCATGGGACATGTTGGCAAAAATCCTGGCCAACTTGTCACGGTCCATGTGATTGAGAACTTCGGAACGGAACTCTGTATCCATATAAGCCAGAATGTCCGCAGCAAAGTGCGAATCAAGCCTCATGATCAGCTCCAGGGCCATGTTGACGCTGCAATGCACGACCAGTTTTTCGGCTGCTGCAGCGGGAAGCGCCTTGTGCAGCAGGCTTACGGTCCTTGCATCTGTAACACCGTGGATCAGGCGTTCCTCCAGTTCCAGATGCAGTTTTTGCTCTTTGGTCATGGTTTCACCTCATTTTTTCAGGGCGCAAAAAAAGGCCGGGAAGCGCCCCGGGTGAAACCGTTATCTTATATCAGGCAGCTAGGCTGATACGAGATACCGTTTCAACACGGATCGACTCCCACCGGTCAGGGCGCCGGTTTATATGGCTACATAAATGACTACTGTCGTCCATGTTCGTTCGTGTTTTGTTCGTGGAGATGAGGCAAACAGTAAGTGGTTCGCCTCAAAAGCGAGCCAATGGTAAAAATGTTTATTATAAAAGTCAATATTTCTTGCTGGCTCATCAATGAAATTTGAAATTTGAGATTTGAGATTGCGGCCTGTATCGAGCCAAACAGTCGCCTGTATGGCTTATCAGTGCTGGCGACCTCAAGAAATCAGATGTGAATCAAGAAAATGACCAATGCCAGCGTCCAGACATAGTAAGAGAAGTAGCGAAACCGGGCCTGGTACAGCAGATGAATCACCAGATAGAGTGCGGCAATGCCCACAAGGGCCGAAACCACGAAGCCGATCGCCAGGGCACCCATACCAATGGTGACGGGCTCAGCAGCAGTTGCGACTGTCAAAGCCTGCAGCAAAGTGGCGCCAAGGATGGTAGGAAAGGCGATAAAAAAACTGTCATGCAGGAACCGTAACAGACTGTTTCGGAAAACTACGGCAATCGAAATCAGGGTCCCGAAATGAACCACCAGATCAAACAGGATCATTTCTGCCGATTCGGGGGGAGGAAGCTCCTGGCCGGTCCATATGAACAGGTGCTGTGCCAGCGCCAGATGGCTGGTCGAGCTGACAGGAAAAAACATGAAAATGCCTTGGATTATCCCAAGAATAATTGCAATCCAGATCGCCATAAAAATTCGTTAGAATCCTGACTGAACTGATTGGGTTAGTGCCAGATTACATGACTGTGATGAAAGTAAACTGTTAAAAATAAAGATTTACCACAAAAATACCCAAATGTTCTCTCAAACAGGTTTGCCAGATACCCATTTTACATCCTTTTGTTGACTCCAATCTGCAAATCAACAGATCCGATAATCGGGCCATCATCCCGGATCTACTCGCTCATAGCGCACCGTGCGGGTATAACCGGAAGGATATGCCCCCGCCTGCAACATGTTCGGGCGCAAGTTGAATGTAACTTCAACTGCTTCCACAACAGCCCGCCGCCCCAAAGTAAACTCCACATACTTTTCTCGTTGTGCGGGATTACGCCAGACTGCACGAAAACGATCCCCCTCCCAGTGTTCCAGGTCCGCCATCCGGGAATCATCTTCCCAGAAGCGCAACGCCAGGCCACCAACTTCCGTTTCCAACACCTCCAGCTCGGCGTACAGATCATCATAATATCGACCGGTATACCGCTCCAGCGGCAGTGACGGCGGCACATGATCCTGCCGCATTTGACGAATGGTGTCCCGCTCGGCCATCTGTCGCGCATAGTTATCCTCGTAGCCCTCCCGGATGTGCCTGTTCCATTCAAATTCACTTTTGCCCATAAAGTGATCCAGAATCGTATATGCCACTGCATCGCGAAACGGTGTAAATGTATTTGCAACCACGATGACCCCCAGATCCCTTTCCGGCAGGAGGATGAGGGTGGTGTTCATGCCGTCGGTTCCACCTCCATGTCGCTGGATCCGAGCCCCCCGGTAGTATTGAACAAACCATCCCAGTGCATAGCTGCTGAGATCATCGAATATCTCATACTCCGCCAGCACGGTCTGTGATGAGTGGAGATCTTCCATCACCTCTTCACTGATCAGCCTCTGACCGTTGAACATCCCTGGCTCGCCGAGATGCAGCCTCATCCACTGCGCCATGTCGGTGACACTGGCATTGATGGACGCCGCCGGACCCGCATTGTCAAAATTCCGGCGCGGAATCGGTACCACTTCGCCGCGAATTTCCTGGTGAGGCCAGGCTGCGTTATCGTCGTCACCGATCTGCGTCACCGAAGTATTGCTGCTTTGCATGCCCATTGGTTCAAAAAAACGCTTCGCCACGAACTTGTCCCAGCTCATTCCGGTAACGGCCGGAATAATTTCCCCGGCGACCAGGTACATCATATTACTGTAGACATAACCCGAACGGAACGGGATTTCCGGTTCCAGGTAGCGCAGCCGGTAGATCAGCTCGGACCTTTCCCGGTTTGTCATGTACTGCAGCCGGTTCCCGATCATGCGTCCGAGTCCGCTGCGATGCGATAAAGCGTCGCGTATGGTGATGTTTTCGGTGACCCAGGGGTCATAGAGCTGAAAATCGGGCAACCATTTCACAATCGGATCATCAAAACTGATGCGCCCCTCGTCAACCAGAAGTCCAAGTGCCGTAGCCGTAAAGGCTTTGGTGATGGATGCGACACCGAACAGCGTATATTCGTCGACAGGCTTGGGCTCACCCAGCTTTCGCACACCGAATCCCTCATCAAAAACCACCTCGTCATTATGCACGACCGCCACGGCCAAGCCCGGAATATCCCATTGCTGCATGCCTTCTTCGATGTATCCAGAAAGATCGGGTGGAGGAGCATCCGGAAGGACATCATTGCGTGCATCACAGCCGGCAATACCTGTGATTACCCACCCGGCAAAAAAACATGACAATGGAAAAGTAGGTGCTAAGTCACGAAGCTGCATCACTTACTTTTTACTGCCTCCCGATTTGGATCCACCGGATTTCGAACCACCGGATTTGGAGCTTCCGGACCCACCTGATTTGGATCCGCCGGAGCTCTTTTTCTTGCCGGTACCTGAGGGCTCTCCTTTGTCATCGAGCCCGGAATCATCCATGTCCACATCTTTGGGATCCACGGCAGCTGAAACCTTGCGACCCGAGGGATCTGTAATCGACGGATTGAACGCCTCAAGGAAGTTCATGGGAAGAGGCAGGAAGGTGTGGGAGGAACTCTCGCCACTAATTTCCTGCATGGTCTGCAGGAAGCGCAGTTGCAGCGCTACCGGAGTATTCTCGATCATTTTTCCAGCTTCCACAAGCTTCGCCGCGGCCTGGAATTCCCCCTGGGCGTTGATAATCTTGGCGCGACGCTCTCGCTCCATTTCAGCCTGTCGTGCCATGGCACGCTGCATCGACTGTGGAAGCACCACGTCACGAACCTCCACGGTTACCACTTTTATACCCCATGGATCGGTGTGCTGGTCGATGATCTCCTGGATTTTCTTGTTGATCTTGTCGCGCTCCGCGAGCAGTTCGTCAAGTTCTGCCTGGCCCAGCACACTGCGCAGCGTTGTCTGAGCCAGCCAGGTGGTGGCTACGTAATACTGTTCTACATTGATGATCGCTTTCTCGGCATCCACCACCCGGAAAAAGGTGATGGCATCTACGTGAACCGTCACGTTATCCTTGGTGATGATCTCCTGCTTGTCCACGTTGATAGTGAGTACACGCAGATCAACCCGTTCGATCTTATCAATAAATGGAATCAGGATGATCAGTCCGGGGCCTTTGGTCATGTGGAATTTCCCAAGACGGAACACAACGGCGCGTTCGTACTCGCGCATGATCTTGAACATCTGAGGCAGGACGATACCCAGGAAAATGACAATCACGATGACCCAGGTCAGCAAATCGGTCAGGTTAAATAATGTTTCCATAGTGGTCCTTTTATTTATTTAGGATGATTACTTCTTGTCTACCGGTCGGACATGCATGGTCAGGCCGTCGACTTTTACAACTTCAACTTTACTCCCTTTTTTGATCGGCGTATCGCTTCGGGCTTTCCAGATCTCACCCATCATCATGACCCTGCCGCGCTCCTCATCAATTTTTTCCATGGCGGTTGTAGTCTTGCCGATCATGGTTCCAACACCGGACTTGCTTTCACCAAATTGTGCCCTGATTCCGTAATAGACAACAAAAGCGAAGAACAGTACGGTAATGATGGTGGCGGGAATGATCCATGCCAGTGAGAGCTGCATATCCTGGGGCAAATCCTGAAACAGCATCAGTGCTCCCAGGAAAAAGGCAATGGCTCCACCACCCAGGAGTATACCGAATGTAGGTGTAAAAGCTTCCATCACAAATAATATTATGGCAAAACCGATGAGCAGGAATCCCGCGATATTGATCGGCATGGCCGCCACACCGAACAGCAGCAGGATGAGTGCTATGACACCGGCCACACCCGGCACAATGGCACCGGGATTGCTGATCTCACCCAGAATACCATAAATCGAGACCAGCGTCAATATCAAAAGTATTTCCGGTCTCATAATGAATCCGAAGAACAGTTCGGCCAGGTTCCGGGGGATGTGGTTGACATCGGCATCCCGGGTGACCAGCTTGTGGTCGTTCACCACATGCCCGTGCATCTGCTCGAGCAGATCGTCCAGGTCGTCGGCCAGGAAATCGATGACGTTGATGGTTATAGCTTCGGAACTGGTTATCGAGGCCCCATCGCGAACGGCCGATTTGGCCCACTCCACGTTGCGGTCTCGCCGCTCAGCCACACTCTCGATGAAACTCTCTGCGTAGTTGAACACTTTTTTCTGCATCACCGTATCGGCCTGGGCACCACCCATGGTCACCGGCGAGGCGGCTCCAATGCTTGTTGCCGGAGCCATCGCTGCGACATGGGCTGCAAGGGTAATAAATGTGCCGGCACTACCGGCATTGGCTCCCTGGGGTGAAACAAAGACCGCAATGGGCAGGTCGGAACCCAGAAGCATCCGTACAATATCCTGAGTGACATTCAGCAGTCCGCCCGGAGTATCCAGTTCAATGATCAGCATTTCGTCACCGCGCTCGTTCGCTGCTTCGAGCGCCCTGGTAATGTAATTGCTGACTGTGGGACCAATGGAACCTTCAACCCGGATCACACTCACGGTCGGACGATCCTCCGGCGGCTCGGTTTCTTCCCCATCCTGCAGGTTCTCCATAGATGAACGCTCACCAGCGGGAGGATTTGCATCACTCCAGACCTCTGTGTCAACAATCGAGTTGCCCATCAATACAAGCAGGACGCCGCACAGAAAAAGAATTTGAGATATAGCGATACGCATAGTCATCTATTAAATATAATACATCATAAAGATGTAAGGTTCCCTATTAAAAAGAAAGCGGCTTCTGTTGTGAATTTGAGGTGGGGAAGTCCGTGCTATACATGCCCATACTTGTTGTCAAACTGCTGATTTACGGTAACGCACCACCGCACTGCCCAGGATGGCAATGCCATACGCCAGAAGCACCAGGTACGAAATCCAGATATCCCGCATATCGGCGCCTGTGAGCATAACGCGACGGATGATATCGATAAACCAGGCCACGGGATTGACCCATGTCAGGTACTGTGCCCAGTCCGGCATGCTGTCAATCGGCGTGAACAGTCCGCTGAGGAGGATAAATATGACAAAAACGAACCAGGTGATGAAGATGGCCTGCTGCTGGGTGTCGGTGATGGTGGAGACAAGCAGTCCGAGCCCGAGCACCACCAGCAGATAGGTCGCCGTTGTGAGATAGACAAGCCATAGACTGCCTTCCATCGGTACTTGGAACCAGTACCGGGCCAAAAGCAGGCCGATACTGAACATCACAAGTGCCAGAATTATGAACGGCAAAAGCTTACCGATGATGAAACTGAATTTTGATATCGGAGTGACATTGAGCTGCTCAATGGTGCCGATCTCTTTTTCACGCACCACATTCATGCCTGTCAGAAATCCCCCGATGACGGTGACCAGCATCACCAGAATTCCGGGCACCATGTAGATTTTATAGTCGAGCCGGGGATTATACCAGCGGGAGACATTCACATCGATTTGTGCCGGACGTAAGTCCTGTTGATACCCCTCTAGCCACATTCCCTTTGCCGCTCCCTCACTTCCTGAGTACATCCGACCCCCGTTTTGTATCTGGCTCATGTCATGCCACTGGTACCCGGGATGCATCAACCCCTCAATCTGCAAATGCACTTCCCTGTGCAACTGCTCCTCATTATGCAGCCGGATGATCTGTGATGCGTACTGGCTGGCCACACTCGCCGAATATCCATCAACCGCATCAAAACGAAGGGATACCGGGGCGCGTCCGTCGCGGACCAGATCCCGGCCGGTGTGCGCGGGTATCTGCAGCACCATCACGGCCCGGCCGCTCAGCAGGGCGCGATCACCATCCGCAGAGGCATCAGACCAGCCTGCAATCCGAAAGTTCTCCGATGCTGCAAAACGGTCGATCAGGGCACGTGATTCCTGACTCTGGTCCTGATCCACTACGAACACACCGATATTTCGGATTTCAAACGTGGCGGCATAGGCCAGGATCATCATCTGGATGACGGGGACCACAAGAATGATGCCCAGCATCATCCGGTTGCGGAAAATCTGCAGGAACTCTTTCTGTATAATGAAGGATATGGTTCGCATGGTCACTCCAGCCGGATTTTAAAGGATGTGATGCTCGCGATAAGCAGCACCGCCATCATTCCGAAAAGGATTAGCGACTCCATCCACAGCACTTCCAGCCCGGCTCCCTTGAGCATGATGCCGCGGATGATGATCAGGTACCATTTTGCCGGTACCACATGGCTCAGGTACTGGAGAATCGCCGGCATGTTGGATATCGGAAAGATGAAACCGGAAAGCAGAATGGTGGGCAGCAGGAGTCCGGCCAGCGACATCATCATGGCCGTCTGCTGGTCTTTCACCGCGCTGGAGATGCGGACACCCAGCGCAAGCGCCGTCATGATGAACAGCAGCGAGAGCAGTGAAAACAGGACCAGGCTGCCGAGGAACGGGACCCGGAACAGCAACAGGGCCACTATCAGTACGGTAAATACGTTGACGACCGACAGAACCAGATACGGAAGCACCTTGCCAAGGATGATCTGCAAGGGGTTGAGCGGTGAGACCAGCAACACCTCCATCGTACCCAGCTCTTTTTCCCGGGCGATGGTGATGGAGGTGAGAAACGCCGAAACGAGCATGAAAATGAAGGCCACCAGTCCCGGCACGAACAGGTTCGCACTCCGTAGTTCCGGGTTGAACAACATGCGCATCTCCGGCACAAAGCCGGTGCGCACCATCTGGTCCGGCTGACCCTGAGACTCCCTGATGATGCTCGCAATGTACCCCTCGAGTATCTGGGCCATGTTGGGATCCGAGGCGTCCGTGACGATACTCACATCCGCCCTGCCCTCGTGCAGGAACCGGCGACCGAAGCCGCTCTCAAAAATGATCACGCTGCGGGCAATCCCTTTCTGAAATACCTCCTCGATTTCGGCCTCACTGCTGAGAACGGCCGAAAGCTGAAAAAGCCCTGAGGATAGCAGTTTGTCCGTGATCTGGCGGGTGACTTCGTCGCGGGAATGATCGAGAATGGCGATATCGGCCTTGTTCAACTCGTTGCGCACCGCATATCCGAACAGTACAAGCTGGATCAGCGGCATCCCGAACAGGATCAGCAGCGTCCGCCGGTCGCGGAAAATGTGGAGGAACTCCTTTCTGACGAACCCGATGAATGCTTTCATGCCGCACCTCCCCTTGCCAGCTTCACAAATACGTCCTCTACATTCCGGGCATCAAAGGATTTTTTGAGTCCGCCCGGTGTGTCCAGGGCGTCAATGCGACCGTCCACCATGATCGAAACACGGTCGCAGTACTCGGCCTCGTCCATATAGTGGGTGGTCACGA